>CAZMHG010000421.1:0-3356 GCA_964565975.1 uncultured Ilumatobacteraceae bacterium
TGCTCGTGGCGCGACAGGTGCCGACTCGACCGGTGGCGCACCGCGGCCTGCCGTTGCGGATCCGACGGGTGGCGCGGCGCGACCCGTGGTCGCCGACTCGACCGGTGGTGCACGGCGGCCGGTGGTTGCGGATCCGACGGGTGGTGCGGCGCGGCCCGTGGTCGATCCGGCGGGTGGTGCCGTCCGGCCTGCCGTCGATCCGCCCGGCCCGACCGCCGGCGTCAGGACGCCGTCGCGCACGGCCCGCGCCGTGCCGACGGACGTACCCAGCCGTCGTCCGACCGAACGCCTCCCCAGCACCGCACACACGCAGATCTACGACCAGGGCCCAGCCCCTGACCCAGACTCGACAGGCGAGATCATGAAGCGGCCGCGCCGTGAGGCCCGGCCGTTGCAGGTGCCCGTCGCCGTGCAGCGCGCCCGGCCGCGGGTGCGCAAGGTGACGCGGGTCGTCCGCCACCTCGACCCGTGGAGCGTGTTCAAGGTCGCCCTGGTGTTCAACATCTTCATGTTCATCGTCACGCTCACGTCGGGTGTGATGCTGTGGCAGGTCGCCGTGGCCACCGGCACGATCGACAACATCGAGCGCGGCTTCGAGAACGTCGGTTGGCAGGTCGTCAACCTGCGCGACAAGGGCGGCGAGATCTTCCACAACGCGTGGATCGGCGGGTTGTTCGTCGTCATCGCGATGACCGGGCTGGCCGTGCTGATGGCCACGCTGTTCAACCTGATCACCGACCTGGTCGGCGGATTGCGCGTCACGGTGCTGGAAGAGGAAGTCCAGGCCCGCGCCGAGCGTCTCGGTCCGGGCCACCCGGCCGCCGCACCCGGTAGTACGCAGGTGCTGCCCCGTGGCGGACCGCCCATTCCCGGCGCGGCACCGACCGCCGCGCCGATGGCGCCGACCACGCCGATGCCCCGGGCCTAGTTCGCCGCGGCGCGCCGACCTGAGTGTTGCCCGGTGCCGCTCTCGGTTGAGAACGACGCCTGCAGACCGGTAATCTGTCGTGCCGCAGTTGCGGGGCTATAGCTCAGTCGGTTAGAGCGCATCCCTGATAAGGATGAGGTCACAAGTTCGATTCTTGTTAGCCCCACTACGTAACACCAGGTAGACGAGTTGCAAGGCCCCCGCCAGGGGGCCTTCGTCGTTCCCAAGTCCGCGTCAGGTCCGCGCGCCGCTTCTGCGCTGATGCTCGCGAGTCGGGCAGAGCGGTTCAGTGACCCACGCGGTGCCAGCTCGCGCTGCGTCCGGGGCCGTCGTTGGCGATCAGCCCTTGGTCTCTCAGTTCGGCGAGAACGAGCCGGATGGTGTTGTCGCTGATGCCTGGAACCGCGCGGCGGATGTCGGCGATCGTGAACGGTGTCGGGGCGTGCAGCAACACGAAGTCGCGTACCCGGTCCTGCTTTGTGCCGCCGCCGGTCCCCGCGGCGACCCTGGTTCCGAACCGGGTGTAGGCGGCGTCGAGCCGGCCGAGCAGATAGGCGGCCCACGGCCAGATTGTGTGTTGGCCGTCGTCGAACCAGCCTGTCGTCGATGCTGCGAGCGCTCGGTAGTACTCGTCCTTGGTTTCGTAGATGAGTTGTTCGACGCTGACGTACTTGCCGACCCCGTACCCGGATCGCTGGAGGAGGTGTGTGGTGGCGAGTCGTGCGACGCGGCCGTTGCCGTCGGCGAACGGGTGGATGCAGAGCAGGTCGAGCGCGAAGGCGGCGACGATCAACAGCGGATGGGTCTCGTTGTCGCGGAGCGCGGTGTTGGTGCGGGCGACGAGTTCGTCGATGTAGAACGGTGTCTCCTTCCAACTGACCGGGGTGAAGCGTGTGCTGGTGCTGCCGTCGGGGTGGTGATCGATGACCAGGTTGTCCTCGGCCTTGAAGTGGCCCCCGCGTCCATCGCTGAAGGAGAACAGCAAGCGATGCAAATGCAACACCATCCCGACGGTGAGTGCGCCGGGGTCCTGTTGGTTGAGGTAGTCGAGCGCGGCGCTGTAGCCGGCGAACTGGGCCTCGCTACGGTTGCGAATCCGTTGCGGGTTGCCAGACACGAGGTTGGGCACCCTGCCCTCGGCGACATGCACGCCTTCGATCGCGCTCGAGGCGGTGACCGACTCGATGCGCGCCTGTTCCTGCAGGGCGTCAAGCAGTTGGGGAAGCTGGTCGACGTGACGCGCCTCCGCGCCGGCCGCGATGTCGATCCGGCGCAGCAGGCTGACGATGTCGCCAGGAACGGGATCGAGGGTGCTGGCGCTCGTGAAGCTCCTCATAGAATCACCTAAACATACCAGTACCGAGATGTTCTAGGTAGTTTATTGGTTCAGGTGGGGTAGTTCAGTGTTGCAGGCGACGACACGCCCTGGTGCTCGACGGATTGATACATCGCTGACACATCGCCCCGTCGTTGGGACCGCCTGACGATCGACAGGGACCCGATCGACGATCGGCGCGAATCAGGTCGGTCGCCGGACCGGAACCCCGGGTAGGTCGTCGAAGCCGGGCCGGTCCGAGGTGACGACAACCCGGCCAGTTGCCAGTGCCGTGGCAGCGATGATGAGGTCGTGGGCGCCACGTGGTCGGTCGGCCTTGCGCACGGCGACGAGCAGCTGGGTGTGCGTTCGAGCGATGTCGATGTCGTAGCTGATGATGGGCAGTGTCTCGACGATGTCGTCGAGGAACGCCTTTCGCGCCTGTCGGCGCTTTCCGGAGGCGGTGTCGACGCCGACGCCGAGTTCGGCGATCGTGATGGCAGCGACGGCGGGCTCGTCGTCGTCGAAGATGAGCTCGTCCGGGTCGAACGCTGATCGTGCGGCGTCGACGAGGACGTTGGTGTCCAGCAGGATGAGCGTCAGAACCGCTCCTCCACGGTCACGCTCTTGCGCAGCGCATCAACCTCGTCGCCCCAGGCTCGATCGAGGCGGTGACGTCGCAGGAGGGCCTTGGCCTCGGCGCCAGTGGTGCCAGCGGCGGGCCCGAGTTGGGCGATGACTCGGCCGCGGCGCACGATCGTGTAGCGCTCGCCGCGATGCTCGACGCCGTCGAGCAGGTCAGCGAAACGCCTCGACGCTTCGGTAGCGGTCACTTCCGTCATGGAATCTGATTATCAGATCTGGTGTAGCGGGTGGCCAACGTAGCACTGCGTGCTACGAGAAGCGCGGGGTCCGAGCCGAGTGGCTGCTCTGCGCTCTCGCCACGTCAACCGACTCGGCGTTCTTGGCCCTTCCAGTACGGCTCTCGCAGGGCGCGGCGGAACAACTTGCCGACGGCGGTCTTCGGAACCTCGGCGACGATGTCGAGCGACAGAGGCTTCTTGTAGCTGGCGAGGTCGCCAAGAAGTCGCCCCTGGCCGTCGCCAACGCCAA
>CAZMHG010000422.1:0-2121 GCA_964565975.1 uncultured Ilumatobacteraceae bacterium
CCGGATAGCCCGGCCCGGCCGTTCCCGGGCACGTTCACGCTGGTCAGCGACTACGACAGCCGCGATAAGGCCGGCTACGACACCGGAACCGGCATCGAGATCACCGACCTGGCCGGCTGGACCCCGGCGGCCACCACCTCGACGGAGATCCAGGTCAACGGCGCGAACCTGATCCAGATCGGCGGCGAGATCCTGGCCTTCGAGGGTGTCACCGGCACCGGGCCCTACACGCTCACCAACGTCTGGCCCGCGCTTCTCGACACCGTACCCGCGCTCCACGAGGCCGGCGCGCGCGGCTACCTGCTCTCGGGCCCGCAAGCGCGCGGCCACCTCGGCCAGCACGTCTACCCCCACGGCGCGACCGTCGACACGCTGACCGCCGCCGCCTACGGCTCGCGCTGGACGCCCGACGAGGTCAACCCGGCCGACACACTGACCGCGCGGTCGCGGACCCGGCTCCCATACCCAGGAGCGAAGTTGCTCGTCAACAGCTCGGCGACCCCGGCTGCTCTGACCGACGATGAGGGGGTCACCCTCTCGTGGCGCAACCGCGAGCGCACGTCGGCGAACATCGTGCGCGGCGACGCGGCCAGCGAGACGATCACCGGCGTCACGTTCGATGCGGTCGGCTACAAGGGCCTCGGTCCGCAGGAGGGCGGGACGCAGGTCACGCTCGCGGCCGGCCACACCAGCGGCTCTACGAAGGTGGCGCTCGGCGCGGTGGGCCACGGCGCGATCGAGGTTGGCGTCGACTCGCGCGAGGTCATCACCCTGCCCGACGCCAGCACGCCGACGCTCGGCGCGTGGCAGGTGCCGACGCTGCCCATCACCGCTGCGCACTACCGCAACCTGCTTTTGAATCCTCGGTTCACCGACGGCACCGGGGCGGGCTGGACGTGGACGATCGGAACGCCCGCGGTCGGCACGTCGAACGCGCTCGGTGGCGCTGGCAGCTACATCACGGGCAACACCGGTACGACGACGCTGGACGGCTACCAGACCCGTTCGATCGCCGGTTACAGCCCCGGCGACCTGCGCGCCCGGCTGCGGTTTGCCGCGGTCAAGAACCCGGCCGGCACCGGGACCGACACCGTCACGGTGTACCTGTACAGCCTCAACGCGGCCGGCACGATCCTCGATACGCAGACCTACGGGCCGACCGCGGCGGCAGCGTGGACGTGGAACGAACTGGCGATCGCCAACCTCGACGCCGACACCGACTCGATCAAGGTCCGCGTGGTGCTGACCGGCGGCGGCGCGACCGTTACGGCCGCGGTCACGGAGCTGGATCTGCGCGTGGGCCAGATGAGCGCGCAGTCGCTCACCAACGCCAGCTTTGAGGACAACCCGGTCTTGCCCGTCCAGTCGTGGACCGAGGCTGTGGGCACCTTCCAGGGGCTCAGCGCGACGAAGTACGGATCGCCGACCTACGTCAAGCCGAACGACGGTGCCAGCGCGACGCTGTACCAGGACGTGACCATCCCGACCGGCTACGAGGGCGGGGTCGCGACGCTGATCTGCGGCAGGATGAACGAGGCCGCCGACGATCTCGGCAAGGTGTCGCTGATCGCCCGCAACGGTGGCGGCTCGACGCTGGCGACGGCCGCGACTGCCGACGAGGCGATCAGCCCGAGCAACGCATGGGTGCGGCGCTATCTCGCGCTTGAACTGCCCGCGACCACCGCGACCGTGCGTGTCCAGTTCGACGCCACCAGGGTCAGCGGTACGCCGCTCGACGCCTGCATCGACGATCTCGAGCTGGTCTTTCACAAGCATCTCGACGACGACGAATCCATCGCCGTGGGCTCGCTGGCCGACGACGGCGCCGATCCGGTGGGCGCGACCCAGCGCCTCCCGGCCACGCGCTATCAGTGGTACCGCGACTTCCCCGACGTGCTCGCGCCGAACCATGCGCTCTACGACGGGTCGCTCCTCGGCAAGCTGGGGCCCGAGCCGCTGCTCGAGGTGGTGACCGGCGCCGATACCCACGCGCTAGCTACGATGGTCGCGGACATGGGCCTACCGTCCGGCGTGCAGACGACCACCGCCTTTGAGCTCGCCCAGCGCGGGGCCGAGGCGGTGCGAGTCGCGCCGATCGGGTCCAGCTTCGGCAACTTCACC
>CAZMHG010000422.1:2221-3347 GCA_964565975.1 uncultured Ilumatobacteraceae bacterium
GACGTGTCGACGGCCGGCAACTGGCGGGCCGAGGACGTGGGTCGGCTGGCCATCTGGGGGCAAGACGGGTTCTACGGCGACAACTTCGCGGGCCAGGTCGCGCGGCTGTACCTGTGGCGCGGCGACGTTCCCGACGCCGCCGACCTCGCGTCCACCCTGACCTTCGCCACCAACCCGGCCGCGCTCCACCTGTCGGCCACCTCGCCGCGGACCGGGTCGGTGGCCGTGGTGATCGGCGAGGACGCTACCGGCGTGCTGGTCGACACCCTGGGGCCCGACCGGCTGGCCGTGGGCTACGCGCAGGGGTTCGAGCGGCGCGGGTTCGCGTGCGTACCCGATGCGGCCAACCTGGCCCCGGTCGTGTTCTCGAGCTGGACCACCAGCGGCGGCACCGTGACCAGCCCGGCCGGCGTCGTCGGCCCGGACGGCTACCGCACGCCCGCGCTGATCACCGGCACCAACGCGCAGGGCTACCTAACGCCCGCGCTCACCCTGGGGTCAGCCGGGACCATCTACGTGCAGGGCTTCGCCAAGGGCGCCACGGCGCACACGGCGCGCTCGATCGCGAAGAACAACAGCGGGACCACCGTCGACTCGCAGGACTTCACGGTCACCACGACGTGGCAGCCGTTCACGGTCGCGGTGGCGTGGGACGGCAGCACCAGCGGCGTCGGCAAGCTGCTGTTCTGCGGCAGCAACACCGGCAGCGCGGCCACCATCTACCTCTCGCCGCTGCTCTACGTCGGCACACAGCCGGTGTGGCCCGGCCACATCCCGATCGGCAACCCGGGTGCGACCTACGTCACCCTGCTCCCGACGCTGACCGAGCGAGTCAACCGCGAGGGCGAGCTCGCCGTCGAGCTGGTCGCCGACGTCACGCTCGATCGATGCGTGGGCCACGTCTGGAACGGCACCAACGGCAACGACGAGCGCGCGATCCGCTGGGAGAATGGCGGCGACGTCGTGGGCCAGCACGCGACCGGGGCCGGGGTCAACGTCGACGCCACGATCACCGCCAGCGCCGCCGATCCGGTCGAGCCGCACACCCTGCGCGCGCGCTGGAACCGGGCCGGGCTGGTCGATGGCACGGCGTCCGAGTGGACCTCGGTTCGGTCCGAGCAAGGCA
>CAZMHG010000423.1:0-3078 GCA_964565975.1 uncultured Ilumatobacteraceae bacterium
ACGGTGCCGGCGACGAGGAACACGTAGGCCGGGCGGTTGGCCGCGAACCACGCGGTCACCGCGGCCTGGTCGCGCAGGTCGAGCTGGTCGCGGCCGGCGGTGACGATGTTGTCGAAGCCCAACGCGTGCAACCGGCGCACCAGCGCCGAGCCGACCAGGCCGCGGTGCCCGGCGACGAACACGGCGTCGTCCCGGTTCATCGGCGGAGCGACCCGCACGCTCACGGCACCAGCGTCCCCACCACCGTTTGCGCCACCGTTCCCACCACCATCGGCGGCAGCGTCGCCACCAGCATCGGCACGGCGCTCGACGTCCACCAGCGCAGCCTACGGCCCGACCTCCGACTGACCGACGAGACAGCGAGTCTGGCTGACGAGTCAGTGAGTAGCAGCGAGCAGCGCGTCTCGTTATGGTGCCGAACCGCTGTGTCGGGAGGTCCGGCCAGGAAGGAACGAGATCACTCTCAACTCGCCGGAAGGGGCACTCGACATGAACGGCAACGACGCCGCATTCGACGGAACGATCACCAATGGCCGCAAGGGCATCGCCTATGACTGGCAGTCCTTGTTCGTCCAGGCCCAAACCGCGAGCATCGATCTCGAACTGGCGTCGCTCACGCCCGAATACGCCGAATGACGTCCCGGCCCGGCCGGGTCCTGGTGCTCGGCTGCGGCTCCGTCGCCCAATGCACGGTCCCCCTCCTCGTCCGGGACCTGCTGCTTCCACCTGACCGGCTGACCATCGTCGACCCGGTCGACAACCGCGCCCGCGTCGCCGACCAGCTGGCACGCGGCGTCCGCTACGAGCAGGCCCAGGTCACGCCGGACAACCTCGACGAGTTCCTCGCTGCGCGCGTCGGCAACGGCGACCTGTTGCTCGACCTGGCGTGGAACATCGACTGCCCCACCATCGTGCAGTGGTGCCGGGACCACGGGGTGCGCTATCTCAACACGAGCGTCGAACTGTGGGACCCGTACGACGCGATGGCCGCCACACCGCCGCTCGAGCGCACGCTGTACGTCCGGCACATGAGCCTACGCCGGATGCGCGATGGCTGGCCGCACAACCATGGCCCAACGGCCATCCTGGAGCACGGCGCCAACCCCGGCCTGGTCAGCCACTTCGCCAAGCAGGCGCTCGTCGAGATCGCCACGCAAATGCTCACCGACGGGCGAGCCCCAGAGCCCGGTGCACTCGAAGCAGCGCTGGCCGACCGGCGCTACGCGGCGTTGGCGATGCTCAGCGGTACCAAGGTGATCCACATCGCCGAGCGCGACACGCAGGTCACCGACCGCCCCAAGCAGGTCGACGAGTTCGTCAACACCTGGTCGGTCGAAGGGTTCTACGAGGAAGGCGTCGCGCCGGCCGAGATGGGCTGGGGGACGCACGAACGGCGCCTCCCGCCGAACGCCTTCGTCCACGCCGGCGAGGGACCGTGCAACCAGATCTGCATCGCCCGCCCCGGCATGGAGACGTGGGTGCGCAGCTGGGTGCCCTCCGGCGAGACCCGCGGGATGGTCATTCGCCACGGCGAAGCGTTCACCCTGACCGAGCACCTCACCATGCGTGACGAGCTCGGCCACGACCAGTACCGGCCGACCGTGCACTACGCCTACCACCCCTCCGACGCGGCCGAGAACAGCGTGCTCGAGCTGCGGATGCGCAACTGGGAGATGCAGCCCAGGCAGCGGATCCTGAACGACGAGATCGTGTCAGGACGCGACGAGCTTGGCGTGCTGCTGATGGGGCATCCGTACCGCGCCTGGTGGACCGGATCGCTCCTGTCGATCGATCAGGCCCGCGCCACGCTCGCCGGGCAGAACGCGACCACGATGCAGGTCGCCGCCTCGATCGTCGCCGCGGTGACCTGGATGATCGACCACCCGGACGAAGGGCTGTGCGTTCCGGACGACCTGCCGTGGGAGGAGGTGCTGCGCGTCGCCACGCCGTATCTCGGCACGATGTTCAGCGGTCCGGCCGACTGGGATCCGCTCGCGGCCCGCAGGGACCTGTTCGCCGACTACAGCGACGAGCAGTCCGGCATCGACCGCTCCGACCCGTGGCAGTTCACCAACTTCCTCGTGCGTTGACCGGCAAGGTCCGCTAGAGTCGACCGGCGATGACCGCCCGTGGCCTGCTCCTCCTTATGTAGGGCAAGCGCCGCGCACCCGCGCTTGCCCGCACCCCCCGCCAGCCCCGGCCGGGGGGTTCTTGCTTTTTCCGGTCACACCACCCGCTCGCTCGCCCAAGGAACCGCCATGCCGACCTCCACCGCCACCCAGACATCCACGCCCACCCCGTTCGACAAGTACCGCGCGCACGTGCCGATCGTCCTGCTCGACCGCACCTGGCCCAACGTCGTCACGGCCAACGCGCCCCGCTGGTGCAGCGTCGACCTGCGCGACGGCAACCAGGCGCTGATCGACCCGATGGACCCGGTGCGCAAGCGCAAGATGTGGGACGCCCTCGTCAAGATGGGCTTCAAGGAGATCGAGGTCGGGTTCCCGTCGGCCAGCCAGCCGGACTACGACTTCGTGCGCCAGCTGATCGACAACGACCTGATCCCCGATGACGTCACCGTCCAGGTGCTGGTGCAGTGCCGCCAGGAGCTGATCGAGCGGACCTACGAGTGCCTGCGCGGCGCGCCGCGAGCGATCGTGCACTTCTACAACTCGACGAACCCGCTGCAGCGTGAGGTCGTCTTCGGCCAGGACCGCCAGGGAATCATCGACATCGCGGTCAACGGGGCCACGCTGTGCAAGGCCAACGAGCACCTGCTGGCCGGCACCGACGTGCGCTACGAGTACAGCCCGGAGAGCTTCACCCTCACCGAGCCGGACTTCGCCGTCGAGATCTGCGAGGCGGTGATGGACGTCATCCAGCCGACGCCGGAGCGTCCGCTGATCCTCAACCTGCCGGCCACGGTCGAGTGCTACACGCCGAACATCCACGCCGACATCATCGAGTGGTTCGGGCGGACCATCCGCGACCGCGACAGCGTGGTGATCAGCCTGCATCCGCACAACGACCGCGGCACGGCAACCGCCGCCGCCGAGTTGGGCCTGATGGCCGGCGCCG
>CAZMHG010000423.1:3088-3343 GCA_964565975.1 uncultured Ilumatobacteraceae bacterium
TGTTCGGCAACGGCGAGCGCACCGGCAACGTCGACGTCGTCAACCTGGCGGTCAACCTGCTGGTCAACGGCGTCGACCCGAAGCTGGACGTCAGCGACATCGACGCCCTGCGCCGCACCGCCGAGTACTGCAACCGGCTGCCGATCGGCCCGCGCCACCCGTGGGTCGGCGACTTGGTGTACACCGCGTTCAGCGGCAGCCACCAGGACGCGATCAAGAAGGGCCTGGAAGCGTTGGCCAAGAAGACCGACGAGG
>CAZMHG010000424.1:0-3324 GCA_964565975.1 uncultured Ilumatobacteraceae bacterium
CGAGGCCTACCGCCGGCAGTACGGCTGCGACTTCATCTCGGCGATGCCGACCAACCTGTACGGCCCGAACGACAACTTCGACCTGACCTCGAGCCACCTGCTGCCGGCGTTGATCCGCAAGTTCCACGACGCCAAGGTCGAGGGCCGCAGCGAGGTGGTCATTTGGGGCACCGGGACGCCGATGCGCGAGCTGATGCACGTCGACGACCTCGCCGCAGCGTGCGTGCACCTGATGCAGCGGTACAGCGAGCTGCAGCACGTCAACGTCGGTACGGGGATCGACCACACCATCGCCGAGATCGCCTCGATGGTGCGCGACGTCGTGCATCCCGGTGCCACGTTGCGCTACGACACCGGCAAGCCGGACGGCACGCCGCGCAAGGTCGTCGACGTTGCCCGGCTGCGGGCAACCGGCTGGACGCCGCAGGTCCCCCTCGATCAGGGGATCCGGGCGACGTACGCCTGGTTCCTCGCCGAGCAGGCTGCTGGCCGCCACCTGCGCGGCATCGACTGAGCCGTCGACCTGCGCAGCGTCGACTGACGGCCAGCGGCGTGGGCGGTGGTCAGTTCACCTGGCGCTGACGGCTGCCCCAGAACGGTTCGCGCAGCTTGAACTTCTGCAGCTTGCCCGTCGCCGTCCGCGCCAGTTCGTCGCGGAACTCGATCCGCTTCGGGCACTTGTACCCGGCCAGCCTGGTCCGGGTGTAGGCGATCAGATCGTCCTCGGACAACGTGGAGCCGGCGACGCGAACCACCAGGGCCATCACCAGCTCGCCCCACTTGTCGTCGGGCACGCCGATCACGGCGACCTCGGTGACCTCGGGGTGGCTGAACACGGCGTCTTCGACCTCGATCGACGACACGTTCTCGCCGCCGGTGATGATCACGTCCTTCTTGCGGTCGCTGATCGTGACGTAGCCGTCGTCGTCCATCGAGCCACCGTCGCCGGTGTGGAACCAGTCCGGGCCGTCGGGGTCGTCGGTCGACGGGCCGATCGCCACCGCCGTCGCCTCGGGCTGGTTCCAGTAGCCGTCCATGATGTGGTTGCCGCGCGCCAGCACCTCGCCGTCGGGCGACATCCGGATCTGCACGCCGAGCGCCGGCACACCGGCCCGGCTCAGCCAGGTGGCCCGTTCCGACGGCGACAGGCTGTCGGTCTCGGCGCGTCGGCGGTTCATCGTCAGCAGGGGCGTGGTCTCGGTGAGGCCGTAGATCTGGATCAGCTCCCAACCGAGCTCGTTCTCGATCCGCTCGATGGTCTTGGTCGGCGGTGGCGCGCCGGCGACGACGATGCGCGTGCGGCCGTATCCGGGGATCGTCCCCTGCCAGCCCTGCGCGGCGTCGAGGACCATGTTGGCCACGGCCGGCGCGGCGCACATCACGGTCACCCCGTGGCGCTCGACTCGGCGCAGGATCTCGGCGCCGTCCACCTTGCGCAGCATGATCTGCGTCGCACCCATGCCGGTCGTGGCGTACAGCACGCCCCAACCGTTGCAGTGGAACTGCGGCAGCGTGTGCAGGTAGACGTCACGATCGTTGATCCCCAGCTGCCAGCCGAACGTCGCCGCGTTCAGCCACAGGTTGCGGTGCGTCAGCTGGACGCCCTTCGGGCGGGCCGTGGTGCCGCTGGTGTAGTTGATCGTCGCCGTCGCGTCCTCGACCGCGTCCCACGGCTGCGGCTCGGCAGCGCCGTCCATCAGCCAGGCGTCGGCCTCGGCGCCGATGACGTGCTTGTGCTCGCAGGTCACGCTGTCCAGCGCCGGCGCCACCTCCGGGTCGACCAGCAGGACGCGGGCACCGCTGTGCTCGACGATGTAGCGGACCTCCTCGGCGTGCAACCGGAAGTTGACCGGTACGAGGACACGACCGCTTCCGCTCACTCCGAACAGCGCGGTGACCAGGCGCGACGAGTTGTGGCTGACCATCGCCACCCGTTCGCCGACGCCGATGCCCAGGCGGACGAGCCCGGCGGCCATCGCCCGCGCGCGCCGGGCCATCTCCGCGTAGCTGATCGTCCCCCAGCTCGGTGCCGGCTGGTCGGGCTCGTCGACCAAGCCGTCGCGGTCGGCGTAGACCAGTTCGGCTCGGCGAAGGAAGTCGTTCACCGTCAAAGGCACTTTCACGTAGGCATCATCCCACGTGCCTCAGGATGAGCCCGCCTCAACTGTTAGCCTTTTGAACTCGACATGAATGAGTCTGCACGCCCACAGGGGGCTGCACGCCGTCGCCGTCGCCGTTCTCATCCACGCGCCGCGCACACACCCAGCTCCGCCCCCGTCTCCGTCCTCCAACTCGATCCCGACAGCTACGTCCCGACCGCCTTCCGTGACCTTGGCGTCCCCGAGTCCGTCGACGTCGGCCTGCGCGCCGCCGGGTTCGAGACGCCGTTCGCCATCCAGACCAAAGCCATCCCCGTCGCGCTCGAAGGGCGCGACGTCTGCGGCCGGGCCAAGACCGGATCCGGCAAGACGCTCGCCTTCGGTGTGCCGCTGCTGGCCCGGATCACCGGCGACGCCGAGCCGCGCCGGCCAAAGGCGCTCGTCCTCGTGCCGACGCGCGAGCTCGCCCTGCAGGTTGCCGAGGTGCTCGCGCCGGTCGCGCTCGGCTGTTCGCGCTCGGTGCTCGCGGTGTACGGCGGCGCGTCACGCGATCAGCAGATCGACGGACTCGAAGCTGGCGCCGAGGTCGTGGTCGCCACGCCGCTGCGGCTGATCGACCTGCTCAAGGAGAACGAGCTCGACCTCGGCGGCGTCCAGGTGGTCGTGCTCGACGAGGCCGACCGCATGGCCGACGACGGCTTCACGCCGCAGGTCGAGTGGATCCTGCGCAAGGTCACCGGCGCGCACCAGACGATGCTGTTCTCGGCGACGCTCGACGGCGACGTCGGCCACCTGGTCGCCCGATACATGCGCGAGCCGGTCGAAGTGGCGATCGACGCCCCCACCGACGTGGTCGGCACGATGCACCACCGCTTCCTCGGTGTCCACCACATGGACAAGGACCGGGTCGTCGCGGCGATTGCCGGGTCGGTGAACAAGACGATCGTGTTCTGCCAGACGAAGCGAACCTGCGACCGTGTCGAGCGAGCGCTGCTCGAGCTCGGTGTGCGTGCTGCGGCGATCCACGGCGACCTCAACCAGGCCGCCCGCGAGCGCGCGCTGAAGCGGTTCACCGACGGCGAGCTGAGCGTGCTCGTGGCCACCGACGTCGCCGCCCGCGGCATCGACATCGACGACATCGCCGTGGTCGTGCACTACGAGCCGGCCCAGGACGCCAAGGACTACCTGCACCGTTCCGGCCGCACGGCGCGTGCCGGCCGGGACG
>CAZMHG010000425.1:0-3312 GCA_964565975.1 uncultured Ilumatobacteraceae bacterium
TGCGATAGCGCGGTGGTAAACCGCGCTATCCCGATGTTGGAAAACGGCCCGAGCGTAGGCGATCACGTCCGGATGGCAATGACCTGGAACATCAAGCATGGCCGCGAGGACCCAGGCGCTCAGGTACTCCGAGGTATTTCGATCGCGGTCCTTCAGGAATTCGACGATTCCCTCTTGCACGCGCTTCTGCGATAGCCAAGGACTGAGATAGGCGGGCACTATCCATCCGAGCGGCGCTACCGACTCGAGGCGTTCCAGTACCTGCTTCATGACGGCGTAGTCGCGCATCTTGAAGAGCCTGTACAGGCTGAACCGAGCATGCCGGGCGTTGGTCATCTCGCCGGCTTCCGTCACCGCCTTGCGGAACAGCTTTCGCAGGTGCTTGCGCTTGTCCTCGCTCGACGCGGCGTCACTGTCAAACACGTACGCCGCCTCGTCCAAGGTGGAGTCCTCTAGCGACTGCCTCGCCGCCTCCCCGCGGTGCATCGTCGTCTTCTTCGTCGAGAGCGCGAGTCCGCGACGGCGGCATTCCTCGTCGAGTACGTGAAGCGCCTGAATCAGCTCGGCGCGCGAATCGCCCACCAAGCGGATGTCGTCCATGTAGCGGAAGTAGTGCACGGTCGTGCGCGTGCGCATTGCGTGGTCGATCGGCGTGAAGTAGAAGTTCGCCAACACACGCGAGGCATCAGGGCCCTGAGGAAGACCCGTGTTCACCGTCGAGGTCCAGGTCCGAAGCATCTCACGGAGGCTGGAGACAGCGTCGCGCTGGCCGGTCAGGCTCTCGATCTCCGGCAGCAGCAGCTCGTGCTTGATGAAGTCGAAGTAGCACGTGACGTCTGTCTCGATCATCAACCGGTCGGACCCGTCGCCGAGCGCGTGGAGCACCGATGTCTTCCACCGCAGCCATCCCTCAACGCCAGGCTTGAGGAATCGCCGCTTGTCCTCTGACAGTCGCGCGCTGAAGACGGACTCGCTGAGTTCGGCCTCGAGCGACTGGGCCAAGGAAGCGACAACGGCGTGGTATGCGAGCCTGTCGGGTACGGATAGATCCACGGCGTTCCGAGAGAAGAACGGCGACTTGGGGACGGACACGTTGGTCGGCGGATCAAAGCTCCTGTCGGCCAGCCGCTCCATTGCCGATGCGATCAGCACGTCCGGCGCCGAAAGCACGTCCTCGAAGCCCAGCACATCAGGAACCCAGCGGTCGTCCTTCAGATCCTGGCTGCGCAGGTGCTGAATCGCCAGTGCAAAGTCAAGTGCGCCCGTACCGCGTCCAGCGGAGCGCCTATGCAACGGCCTTGATGCGACCGAGGACGCATCAATCACCCACGTCCGGCCAACCTTCTCCGCACGCAGATCACCGTTCTTGGCCATACGCTTCACCGTCGCGGTCGAGACGCCAAGGGTGTCGGCGGCCTCCTCAACGGTCATCAGTTCCTCTGCCACCGGTTCACCCGCTTCCGCCGCTCCGCTCATGGTGAGCGTGTCCGCTCACATGAGCGTACGCCGTCAGCGATGGCCCGTCTAGGGGGTTTGGGCGGGCACCCCCAGTGAGGACGTTCGGCGACTCAGGCCCTGTGACGTGGCACCTACGGACGCGTAGGCCCGGTACCGCCGACCGTCAGCGGAACTGTCCATTAGAAGTTCCATTAGAAGCGGGGCGGAAACGAGTGAGGCCCAGGTCGAGCATGTGCTCTGACCTGGGCCTTCTTGGTGGCGGGGGCAGGATTTGAACCTGCGACCTTCGGGTTATGAGCCCGACGAGCTACCGAACTGCTCCACCCCGCGTCGTATGTTGCCCGACACGCTAGCGACGCCCTCCACCGTCGCCAACACCGGTGCCCCGATACGGTCGCGCCGGGCCGGTACGGTTGGCGTGTGGGGTTGCGACGCAAGGCCCGGGCCGACGGCCAGTATCAGGCGTTGCAGACCGAGCTTGCCAGGCTGCGCAACCAGGTGACCAGCAGCGGTTCGGCGAACGACGAGTTGATCGGGTTGTTGCGCGCCCACGTCGTCGAGGTTCGCACGCTGCGCGCCCGCATCGTCGAGCTCGAGGCTGCTGCGGCGATGGCGCCGACGGCCGAGGTGATCGCGGCGATGGACGAGCGGCTGGTCGCGATCGACCAGCGGATGACCAGTGTGAGCAAGGAGCTGGCACACCAGCTGGACGAGCTCTCGGGTGACATCGAGGCCGGCTCGCACCGCAATGCGCTGGCCAACGGCGTAGCCGACGAGCTGCGCACCACGCAGGCGCGCCTGGCCGCCGAGCAGGCCCGCTACGAGATCTCGTTCCGCGAGGACCTTGCATACCTGTCCGATCAGCTCCGCGACGTGCATCGCCGCTGACCGCGCCGACCGCCCGGCGTCCCACGAGCACCGAATCGCGCCAACGAGCACCGCGCCGGCTCAGCCGGTGAGCGCGAGCGCCTGGGCGACGAGCTGTTCCGCTTCGTCGATCTTGCGCTGGTACGTGCCCAGGTCGTGTGCGTCGTACGCAGTCTGAGCCTCGGCAAACAGCGCGTTGGCCTTGGCCAGCAGGTCGCGCACCGTTGCACCGGCAGGTACGGAGCCTGACGGCACGACCGACGTTCCGGTGCTCGAGGGCACGCCGGTCCCGGTGGTCGTACCCGAGTTCGTCGTCGTGGCCGCGCCCCCCGTGCTGGTCGTCGTCGAGCCGACCACGTCGCCAAGGTTCTTGTCGAAGCTGGGGAATCGCTTGGCCAGCGCAGCGGACAGCGACGGGGCCATCACCGCACGCTGGTCGTAGTACACCACCACCTGGCGCATGGCCGGCAGCTGCGCCTCGGTCTGCAGGAACACCGGCCTGATCCACACCAGCCCCGCGCCGACCGGCACGATCTGCATCGTGCCGAACCGTACGGACGAACCGTGCTGGTCGACCAGCGACAGCTCGGACGAGATCTTGCTGTCGCTCTCGATCGCCGCGTCGGCGGTGATCGGCCCGTCGACCGACGCGCCACGCAGCACGTAGGCCGTCAACTGCCCATAGTTGTCCGGGTCGCTGCCGACGGTCATGAACGCGCTCATCTCCGGCCGGTCGTCACCCGGGCTGAACGGCACGAACGGGCGCAGCATCTGGAACGAACTGGTCGTCGTCGCCTGCGCCTGGCGTATCGGCACCAGTCCGGACGCGGTGAAGCCTGACGTCCCCGGCGCTTCTGATGGGTTCGAGCCCGGCGTCACCGCTGTTCCCGTGGGGCCGGAACCGGAGTCGGAGGAGCCCGCGCCGGTCGAACTGGAGCCGCTTGCCGCCGTGCCGCTGCTGGCCGCGCCGGCCGGCTCGTGGAACAT
>CAZMHG010000426.1:0-2378 GCA_964565975.1 uncultured Ilumatobacteraceae bacterium
CCCGCCGATCGAGGAGTTGCTCGACCGTGTCGACTCGAAGTTCGCCCTCGTCACCCTCGCGGCCCGCCGCGCCCGGCAGATCAACGCCTACTTCAACCACCTCGGCGACGGCCTCGGCCACATGGTCCCGCCGCAGGTCAGCTCGGTCGCGCGCAAACCGCTGAGCATCGGCTTCGAAGAGATCGCCGCCGACAAGATCGTACGCGTCGAGCGGCCGGACGGCATCGCCGAGGACGAGGCACTCGACGCCGCAGAGGCTGCCGCGATCGACGCCGACGAAGCCGCGGCGGCCACCGAGGCCTGAGCCTTCCTGTCGGACTGGCCCACGCACCGTGCTCGCCGGCAAGCGCATCGTCCTTGGGGTGACCGGCGGCATCGCCGCGTACAAGGCGGTCGAGGTGTGCCGGCGGCTGGTCGATGCAGGGGCCCACGTGATCCCGGTGATGACCAAGGGCGCCGAGCACTTCCTCGGCGTCACCACGCTCAGCGCGCTCGCCAGCGAGCCCGTGCAGCGCAGCCTGTGGGACGCGGACACGCCCATCCCGCACACCCGCCTCGGCCAGACCGCCGACCTGATCCTCGTCGCTCCGGCAACGGCGCGCCTGCTCGGGGCGTACGCCGCAGGGCTGAGCACCGACCTGCTGACCAACGTGCTGCTGGCGACACGCGCTCCGGTCGTGGTCTGCCCGGCGATGCACACCGAGATGTGGGAACACCCGGCCGTGCGCGACAACGTGGCCACGTTGCGTCGCCGTGGCGTGCACGTGGTCGACCCCGACGACGGCCGGCTGGCCGGCGGTGACTCGGGTGCCGGCCGGCTTGCCGCACCCGACCGGATCGTCGCCGCGGTGGCGCGTGTCCTGGGCGGCGGCGCGCTGGCGGGGACTCGTGTCGTCGTCACTGCGGGCGGAACCCGCGAACCGATCGACGCGGTGCGCGTCGTGGCCAACCGCAGCAGCGGCAAGCAGGGCTACGCCGTCGCCGCCGAAGCCGCACGCCGTGGGGCGACGGTGACCCTCGTCAGCACCGTGAGCCTGCCGACCCCACCCGACGTGGAACTCGTCGCGGTCGAGACCGCCGCGCAGATGCAGGAGGCGGTGACCAGCCGCGCCTCGAACACCGACGTGGTGGTGATGGCCGCGGCGGTCGCCGACTTCCGTCCGGCCGCTCCGGCGCCGGGCAAGTTCAAGAAGGACCAGGGCACCCCGACGATCGTGCTCGAGCCGACCCCGGACATCCTCGCCGGCCTCGGCGCCGGCAAGCGCCCCGGTCAGATCCTGGTCGGGTTCGCCGCCGAGACCGACGACCTGCTGGCCAACGCCACGGCCAAGCTGCGCCGCAAGAACCTCGACCTGATCGTCGCCAACGACGTGTCCCAGCCCGGCGTCGGGTTCCAGCACGACACCAACGCGGTGACCCTGCTGCTGCGCGACGGCACCACCCAACACGTCGCCCTGGCCTCCAAGGATGCCGTCGCTGCCGCGGTCCTCGACGCCATCGTCGGCCTTCGCACGCTCTCGGCAACCGCCGACGCCCCCACATCCTCGGCAGCCGCCGAGTAAGGAGATCCCCCCGTGAGCCGGTTCACCTTCACCTCCGAAAGCGTTACGGAGGGCCATCCCGACAAGATGGCTGACCAGATCAGCGACGCGGTGCTCGACGCGCTGCTGGCCGAGGACCCGAACGCACGCGTGGCCTGCGAAACCCTGCTGACGACCGGCCTGTGCGTCGTCGCCGGCGAGATCACGACGACCGCCGAGTACGTCGACATCCCCAAGCTGGCCAGGGCGACGATCAACTCGATCGGCTACGACAACCCCGCGTCGGGGTTCGACGGGAACACCTGCGGGGTGATCATCTCGATCGACGAGCAGTCCCCGGACATCGCCCAGGGCGTGGACAAGAGCGAAGAGGTCCGTGCGTCCGGATCGGCCGAGGATCGCCTCGACCTGCAGGGCGCAGGCGACCAGGGGATGATGTTCGGCTACGCCTGCGACGACACCCCCGATCTGATGCCGGCCCCGATCTGGCTCGCCCATCGGCTGGCCGAGCAGCTGGCCGAGGCCCGCCGATCCAGTGCCCTGCCCTACCTGCGCCCGGACGGCAAGACGCAGGTCACCTTCGACTACGAGGACGGCAAGCCGGTGCAGCTGAAGCACGTGCTGATCAGCACCCAGCACCAGGACGGCATCGACCGTGACAGCGTGATCCGACCCGACCTGATCGAGCAGGTCATCCGTCCGGTGATCCCGGCACAGTTCGCCGGCGACGACTACGACGTGTACGTCAACCCCACGGGCAAGTTCGTGATCGGCGGCCCGCACGGCGACACCGGCCTGACCGGCCGCAAGATCATCGTCGACACCTATGGCGGCGCG
>CAZMHG010000426.1:2388-3307 GCA_964565975.1 uncultured Ilumatobacteraceae bacterium
TCGAAGGTCGACCGCTCGGCGGCCTACGCGGCTCGCTGGGTCGCCAAGCACGTCGTCGCCTCCGGCGCGGCGGCCCGTTGCGAGGTCCAGGTGGCCTACGCGATCGGCATGTCCCACCCGGTCAGCATCCTGGTCGAGACGTTCGGCACGGCGCGTGTCGATCCGGCCAAGATCGCCGACGGCGTGCGCCAGGTGTTCGACCTGCGCCCGGCGGCGATCGTGCGCGACCTCGACCTGAAGCGTCCGATCTACCGCAAGACAGCCGCCTACGGTCACTTCGGCCGTGCGCTGCCGGAGTTCTCGTGGGAGCAGCTCTCGCGCCTCGAGGACTTCATGGCCGCGGTCGGCGTCTGATCCCACGGCGGTGACCGGCACGGCGCACGTCGTCCGGGTCCTCCCCGACCTCACCGGGCTGGACAAGGCCTTCGACTACGCCGTCCCCGAGCACCTCGCAGGGCGCGTCCAACTCGGGGATCTCGTCCGCGTCGAGCTCCACGGCCGGCGTGTGCGGGGGTGGGTGGTGGCGGTCGATCCGCCGGATTCGGTCGCCGCCGACCGGCTGCTCGACGTGCAGCGCTGGTCGAGCCGTGGACCGTCGGCGGACCTGATCGACCTCGCCGGCTGGGCCTCGGTCCGGTGGGCGGCCGGTCGCCTGCGGCCGTTCCTCGTCTCCGCCTCACCGGACACGAACGTGGACCACGTCGCGCCGCCGAGCGAACCGGGGCCTGCCGGCTGGGGCCAGCATCGTGTCACGACCCGGCGCATCGGCCCGACGACCGACCCGCTGCCCGCCGTGCTGCAGGCGACCGACCGCGTGCCGTCACTCGTGCTGCACCCGAGCGCGCACGCCGGCCGGGCACTGGCACGCCGCCTGCAGCGCGCCGGCAGGACCACCGCGGTGTGGCCCGACGAGTGGGGG
>CAZMHG010000427.1:0-3295 GCA_964565975.1 uncultured Ilumatobacteraceae bacterium
ATTCGTGAGGGTGGTCGTACGGTGGGTGCCGGCCGCGTCACCAAGATCACCAAGTGATCGACGACCGAACGGAACAAGGAATCAACTGACATGGCCCAGAGCATTCGCATCCGCCTCAAGGCGTTCGACCACGAGATCATCGATCAGTCGACGCGCAAGATCGTCGAGACCGTCACGCGCACATCGGCCAAGGTCCGCGGGCCGATCCCGCTGCCGACCGACAAGCACCGTTACACGGTGATCCGTGGACCGCACATCGACAAGGACTCCCGTGAGCACTTCGAGATGCGCGTCCACAAGCGTCTGATCGACATCATCGACCCGAACGCCAAGACGATCGACAGCCTGCAGCGGATCGAGCTGCCGGCCGGCGTGGACATCGAGATCAAGATCCAGAACGTCTGATCGTTCGACAACGCAGTACTGCGAAGGTGCCCGCCGGTTCGCCGGCGGGCACCTTCGCGTTGACCGCACTGGCGGGCTCGTCAGTCAGTCCGGAGGTGGGCGGCGTTCCGCATCGCTGCGGATGATGCAGAAGAGGTTGCCCGCCGGATCGGCCAGGACCATCCAGCCGGTGCCATCGGCGTTGCGTCGATCGGCGACCTCGCGCGCGCCCAGAGCCAGCGCGCGTCGGATCTCGTCGTCGCGGCTCCGATCGATCGGAGCGAGGTCGAGGTGCATGCGCCCATCGCTCGCCTGCACGTCCTCGACCTCGATGAACAGCAGCTGGTGACCCGTGCGCGGGTCGACGATCATGCACTCGTCGTCCCCGGCCTCGTTCGGATCACCCGGGACGTCGGTGTAGCCCAACAGTTGCTTCCACCACTCGGACAGCTCGAAGGCATTGACGCAGTTGATGCTGGTGTGCGAGACGCGAGATGCCACACCGGCACGGTACTCATCACGCGACGACCTGCCGCGTCGCTGAACCTCGGTCTCGGGTGTTGGCTCGTTGATCCAGGCGACGGCGGCCAGATGGTGGTCGCCTGCCTTTGAAACGGAGCTGGCCGGACGGTCAGGGGTCGACCCGTCGGCTTCGGATCAGCCGTTCTTGGCAATCGCCGTGGCACACGCGTCTGGCTTGGCGGCCTTCGCCTTGGCGATCTCGGCGACCGGCGACAGCTGCTTGCCGGCGCGCCACGCATCGAGGTAGCGCCACGGCCAGATCTCGCCGCGGCGGACTTCCCACTCCGGAGCCGCGCATGGCCAGGAGATGCCGACGTGGGTATGACAGGCGCTGGCCCGGGCATTGCCGGTGCGCCCCATCACACCGAGCGGTGCCCCTGGCCGGACGATCTGTCCGGGTGTGACGGCCACCGAGTGGAGGTGGGCGAAGTAGTAGCGCACGCCGTCGTCGCCGATCATCGACACGAACTTGCCGCCGCGCGTGGCGGGGTCGTTGACCTTCGGTTCCCATCGGTCGACGGTGCTGATCTGGTCCACCGTGCCCGACGTCGGGGCGACGACCGCAGCACCACAGCCGAACACGTCCGAAGCCGGGTAGTCGTGGTGCGTCTTGGCGTAGCTCGTCTTCTTCCCGGTGAACGGATAGACGTACGTCGAGACCTCCGGACGGGTCGTGGAGGTCGTCGTGGACACCGTTGACGACACCGCCGTCGGGATCGATGTCAGGGTCGATGTCGACGTCGCGGAGGTCACCGGCGTCACACCGGACCCCGGTCCCGCTCCCACGGTCGAAACGGGCACGATCGAGACGCGGACCGTCGCCGGCGTCGCCGCCGGAGCGGATGTCACCGATGTCGTCGATGTCGCCGGTGGGTCGAGCGCGGTCCGTGCGGTGCTGACGACACTCGCCGGGGCGCCGGTGGCTGTGGACCTCGACGCGCTGGCGCAGCCGGTGAGGGCCAGCACGACGGCGATGCCGTAGTAGGGCGCTGTGATCCGAATGCTTCGTCGCACGGGCTTAGGCTACGGCCGTGCGCGGACGTCGATCGGGCCACCTCGCAGGACTTGCTGTCGTCGCCGCGCTGCTCGGTGGTGGCACGGGCTGGCCGCCGGCGGCCCAGGCTCGGGCCGGCGGCACGGTGGCGGAGGAACCGGGCGCGGGCGGGCTCACACCGGAAGCGCCCGGCGGCCCGGCCGCCGCTGGCTGCGCGATGACCCCGGCTCCGGCGGTGAACGCGACGTCGATCACGTTCGTGTCCGGCGGCGCGCTGCGCGAGCTGACCGCCGACCAGGCGACGGCCGCGTGCCTGCACGCGCTCGCTGCCGACGAGGTGGTGCTCGACGACCCAGGCGCGGAGCCCCGCGCGCCCCTGTGGGCTCCGGACGGCACACGGGTGCTGCTGACCTCGGCGCGGATGCTGGACGCCAACAACGTCGTGCACGACACCGGCTACTTCCCCGAGAACCGGAAGGTGGCGTGGTCGATGCCGACCGGCACGTCGCTGATCGCGCCTGCGGTGCGCGATGGCTCGCTGATCAAGCGGGTGGCAGGCAATGCCGGCTCCCGCCTCGACGTCACCTTCGTCACGCCCACCGAGGCCGCCGCCTATCACCCTGCCGGCAAGCACATCTTCGCCTCGGGTGACGGCCCCGAGGGGCCCGGCCTGTACATCGCCTCGAACATCGGCAAGCAACCGAAGATGATCGCCCAGCTGACCGAGGCGGACGGCAAGATCACCGAGATCGCCGCCCAGCTGAGCGGCGACTGGGTTGCGTTCATCCACGATCACGGCACGTACCGCCATGTGCATCGCCTGCACCTGCCGGACCTGGCGCTGTCCGACGTGATCGTCACCGACGCACCGCTCTCCAAGCTGACGATGAGCTCGGGCGGGCGCCTGGCGATGCGCGCCGGGTCGTGCGACGCGACGGACACCGCCTCCACCGGTGGCCACACCACGACGGTCGTCGCCGGCGAGCCCACGACCGCCAACACCGCCGGCAACACCGCCGGCACGGCAAGCGGCGGCGACGACGCCAACACGGGTGCCAACGCAAGCTCGGCGACGACCACGCTGGACAAGGGCCCGCTGGCCGGGCTGTCGACCGCACCGGTGGGCTGGGTCGACGACACGCACCTGCTCGTCGCAGCCCGGGCCGCGGGGTGCACGGGCGCGCAGGACGGATACGTCGTCGACGTGACCAACCCGACGGACGTGCGGCCCGTGCTCGTCGGCGTGGATGCGATCGCAGTGCGCGGCCACGTCGGCGAGGTGGGCGAACTGCCCGGCGAGATCGAGGCCCAGGCACCTGGTTGATGACGGTCCCCGCGGCCCGGTCGGGCCGCTCGCACCACCGCCATCACCAACACCACCACGCCGCCTCCCCG
>CAZMHG010000428.1:0-3292 GCA_964565975.1 uncultured Ilumatobacteraceae bacterium
GTCGGTCGTGGGCGTGACCTCAACGTTGGTGTTGGCGTCCAGGGCGGTGAAGATGCCGCGGGGCTGCGACGAGCCCGAGCCGGTGGTGAACGCCTGCACAGTCAGGTCCATGTAGCCCTGATCGAGAATGGCGGCCATCTCCGACGCGAACTGCGGATAGTCCATGTCGACCTCAACCGAGAACGGGATGAACCCGCGAGCGGTGTAGGCCGTCACCGACGGCTGCGCCAGGGTAGGGCTGTCGTCCGACACGGCCGACGCCTCGGCGTCCCACGACCAGCTCGACCCGGTCGAGCTGACGCCCTTCCAGATGTTGGTCGTGATGTTCACCACGCGGGCGATCCGCATGATCGGGTTGGCCGCAGCGCCGGACGTGAGGATGATCGACGGGTCGATCAGGACCGGCACGCCGAAGCCGCCGGCCGTGGTCGTGCCGACCGACATCGCACGCTCGAACTCCTGGAAGGCGTTGAGCGCACGGGCCTCTTCCGGGGTGAACACCGGGTTCGGGACCATGGCCGCCTTGGCGTACGCCGAGCGGTAGGCATCGTTCTCGGTGAGCAGCGTGCGACGGGCGATGTAGTCGCCCTTGAAGTCCCGGTCGTTGCGGACGAACATCCGCTCGAGGTGGGTCTTGTTGCGGTCCGACACGAAGCCGTCGGCACGCTCGAGGAGACGCATCGCGGCATCGCGGGCCTCGCCGGCGCGGAGCGACCGGACGTCATCCGGGGTCGTCTCGGCGGCGTTCTTGATGATCTGCAGGCCGGGCATGTTGCGGGTCGTCTCCTGGCGATTGGCGATCCCCTGGAGCTCAGCCTTGCGGGCCTCAGCCTCGGTGATCTTCACGTCGATGTCCTTGACGCTGACCACGAGGTCGGCCGCTCGGGCCTCCTCGTCGGGGTTGAGGTCACGGGCCTCGGACAGCGCCGCGGCCGGGATCTCGTCGAGCTCGGCGATGGCCGCCGAGCGCTGGTCGTAGAGGGCGTCCAGGTTGGCCTGGACGATCTCGAGCATCTTCACTTCGGGTCCTTTCGGGGGTCCTTGAGGCGCAGAGCCTCGATCTGGATGGCGAGCGCCTTGGCTCGCCGGGAACCCTCGACCGACCCGCGGGGTGCAGCTTCGGGGGAGCCAACCTCGGCGCCGCGGGCGGCCAGGTTGGTTACGACGCGCTCGGCGGCGCGAGCGCTGGTGCGCTCCGCAAACCGGGCGACGAACAGAGGGTCGCTCAGCATCCACTCGACCCACTCGTCAGTCATCGACCGCAGACCGGTCGACGCCTCGGGATAGGCGGGGAACGTGACAGGGCCGAACTCGAACAGCTCGAGCCCGGTGATCGTGCGCTCAGGGAGCCGCTCCGGGTTGTCCTTGGTCGAACGCTGCGGCTCGGCCCACTGCTCGGACGTGACACGGAACCGGAACGACGCGCCGAGCTGACCGGCCCGGATGGCGGGCTTGAGGTCGTTCACGTAGGAGGCGTCGAACAGGTCGACCTCGTAGTAGGCGCCGACCTTGTCGGAGCGGAGCGCCGTCGGGACGCCCAGCGGCTTGTTCCCGATCGACGGGTCGTGCCCGTGGTCGTACAGCACCCGAACCTGGCCGGCGCGAGCCTCGAACGTGGCGTCGAACGCACCGGGGGCGATCCGCTCGCGGAACTGGCCCTCCCACGCTGAGGAGATCGTCGTGAACCGGTTGTAGACGGCGAAATGCCCGAACATCGTGTTCCCGTCGCCCTCTTCGGTCGACCGGATCTCGATGGGTTCGGTCCACATGCGGACCAAGTTGTCGACGGGTGCGGTGGTCATGCGACTCCTCCAGCGATCGGTTCGCTGCTGCCGGCCGGCACGTCTGCCGGCGCTTGGCCCGGGATGCCGGGCTCGTCGTACTCCGCTCCGAAAGGCTCCTCGTCCTCGAGGTCCCGCACTTCGTTCACGGTCCGCGTCTTCGTCTCCAGCCGCAGCTTGTGCAGCTCGGCCCGCGCCTTCTCGTCCATCCGCAGCAGCCCCGACGGGTTGAACTTCACAACCTGCGGGCGCGGGATGAGCTCGGTCCAAGCGTCCTCAATGTCGACCATCCATGGCGTCACCGAGTACTTGAGGAACGCCAGATCGGCGTCCGACACGTTGGCGTATGTGATGCTCTGGCCCGACACGGCGGCGTACACCATGGACGGCGGGACGCCCCACCACCGGCACGCCTGCTCGACCTCGAACCGCATCAGATCGAGGAACTGCGAGTCCTCCGGCGACACCTGCCACGGCTCGATCTCCCACGCCGCGCCCAACACCAGCGGCTCACGAGAACCCCGCATGATGCTCGTGATCCTGGCCTTGACCGCTTCGGCCTGCTCGCCCGTGAGCCCCGGATCGGTGTTCTTCAGGATCGCCGTCGGATGCGCCCCGTCGCCGAAGAACCGCGACCCGAACTCCTCCGCAGCAATCCCGACGCCCACCGACGTGGCTGCCGCCTCCGTGGGCGACATGGCGAACGGCTGGCCCGGCAGCATGAACTGCGACGCCGGCACATGCCACAGATCGCCCACCGGCCACACCGAGCGCTGCACGTTGTCAACGAAGGGGGCGATCAGCCCCTCGGCCTTGCGCCACTGCACACAGCCGGGGTCGACGATCTCGAGCTGCGACGGGCGCCCCGCACCGTCGAACCCCGCCGCGTTCGCGTAAATGTTGCCGTGCTGCACCAGCGACCGCACCGCCTGCGCCACCCACGCCCGACGACGGATCGAAGGCGAACCGGACGGCGAAGCCACCACCATCGGCTGGCTCGCAACCGGGCGCCGGCGGCGGCCCTGAGTCTGAATCACGTCGACCGGGAAGCCCGAGATCGTCGCCACAATCACCCGCTGGCACGCCCACACGGCGGCGTTGCGGAGCGCAGACTGAGCGTCGACGACCACGCCGGACGGCGTCATCAACGACAACCCGATGGTCGGAACCCGGTACGTCGCCCGCTCCTCGGGCTGCACTTCGGCCACCTTCGGGCGGCGCTTGAACCATGCCATGCGCCACCTCCCAGGGGGCTACTCAGTAGACGAACGACGGCTTCGGCTGCTCGGGCGCCTGGCTGGCCGCCCACCACGCCAACGTCACCGCCACCAACGGCGACACGTCCACCGTGCCGTCCTTGCGCGCCCACACCCACACGTCACCCTTCGGCAACGTCCGAGCACCAGACACCGCACGCTCCAAGTCCGGGTGCCGACGGACCTTCAACTGGCCTTCCTGCACCGCCGTGAACAAGGCACCACACGCCTGCCCCATCCGCTGCCCGGACACCT
>CAZMHG010000429.1:0-3285 GCA_964565975.1 uncultured Ilumatobacteraceae bacterium
CGAGACCGCGGCCTCGGTGGCGAAGAGCTTGGCCATCGCCGCCTGCTGCTTGAACGGGCGCCCGGCGTCCTTCAGCGCCGCGGCAGCGTAGGTGAGGTGACGGCTGGCCTCGACCGCGGTGGCCATGTCGGCGATCTGGAAGGCGAGCCCCTGGAACCGACCGATCGGCCCGCCGAACGCATGGCGTTCGTTGGCGTACTGGACGGACATGTCGAGGCACGCCTGCGCGCAACCCACGGCGAGGGCGGCGATGGCGATGCGCCCGTCGTCGAGGATCGCCAGGAAGTTGCGCAGCCCGTCACCGCGTTGCCCGAGCATGTTCGCCGCCGGCACGCGGCACTCGGCCAGGGCGATCCCGTGGGTGTCGCTGGCGTGCCAGCCGAGCTTGCGGTAGGCCGGCTCGATCGTCATGCCGGGCGTGCCCGCGGGGACGACGAACGAGCTGATCTCGCCGGGTCCAGTGCGCGCCGTGACCGTGACGATCGACGTGATCGGCGTGCCGGAGTTGGTGATGAACTGCTTGCTGCCGCTGATCACCCATTCGTCGGTGCCGGCGTCGTACGTCGCCGTCGTGCGCGTGCCGCCGGCGTCGCTTCCCGCGTCGGGTTCGGTCAGGCCGAACGCGCCCAGGCGCCGGCCGGCGACGAGGTCGGGCAACCAGCGCGCCCGCTGCTCGTCGGTCCCGAACGAGTGGATCGGGTTGGCCCCCAACCCGACGGCGGCCGACAGCGTGATGCCCAGGCTCTGGTCGACGCGACCGATCTCCTCGATGGCGATGCACAGCGAGGTGAAGTCGCCACCACCACCTCCCCACACCTCGGGGAACGACACGCCGAACAGGCCAAGCTCGGCCATCGCGGCGACGGCGTCCAGCGGCAACACCCCGGCCTCGTTCCACGACTCGACGTGTGGAGCCAGGTCGCGGCGGGCGAAGTCGCGCACGACGGCGCGGAACTCCTCGTGCTCGGCGGTGAACCAGCTCATCGTGTCTCCGGACCTGACGGTTGGGCGCGTTGGTCGCCCTCCCGGCTTGACGTCACACTACGACCGCGGCTGTTGGGCCGGGTCACCCAGCCCCACGGCCCTGGGTCGGTGCGCGCCGTTGCCCGCTCGCGGAGGGACGCACCAGGCGCTCGAGCTTGGCGATCGGTGCTGTCGAACCTATTGCTCACGATCGCGGACACCGGGTATGAGCGTCCGGCACGCCTGTCGGGAGGTAGCCGCCCGCGCTCAGCCGATCGCGGAGCTCCGGTGCCGCTGCGCGCGGGCTCACCCACCGGGTCACGGTCGCCGCCGCAGGATCCGCGCTGCCGGTTGGCCGAGGCGGTGCGAGTTGCTAGCGTGCTGATCTCCACTCGGGCGAGTGGCGGAATGGCAGACGCGCTAGCTTCAGGTGCTAGTACAGGTAACTGTGTGGGGGTTCAAGTCCCCCCTCGCCCACCACGAAACCCCTGCTCAGCAGGGGTTTCTTCGCGTCTGAGATGGCCCACTTCTACCGGACTTCTAACCGGAGCGTCTCCAAGCCCGTCCTCGGAGACGTCCCTCACCACATCAAGACCATCCGTGGTGAAGGCTGGCTCGTCACTCAGCCAAGCATGTCGGCCACGTCCGCGAGGCGCCGGACCAGTGCTGCCGACCTCGACCCGTTGATCTCGCCCAGGAGGTTGAAGGTCCTTTTGTCAGCCACGAGAACCGTTCTGACGGTCGCTGGGGTTCAGCCACAAAGTTCACCGGCACGGCACGGTCTGAGGCTGTAGCACGGTGGGCTGGTAGCGTCTCGGGCTGTCTAACAGCGCGATACCCGACCAGACGAGTCGGATTGGCTTGCGTCCCAGGGGTGGTACGGATAGTCTGCCGCCTGTCAGAGGTCTCCTTCTCACCTCGATCAGCTATGCCCGGATTGCGACCGGGTGATCCGGGTGCGTGATCCTGACGTCTCAACCGACCCGGCGGCGGGGCAGCGGCTAGCTGCTCCGCCGCCTGTCACTTTTGGGCGGGAAACGCGTTGGTCAACGATGACGAATTCGAGACTCACCGAACCGCGCGCTCAGCGAGCGGGGACGTGGAAGGTCCACCCAGCGCTGCAACGGGCGGGACCAAGATCAACTCGGCGACACTGGAGACCATCGTTCAGGCTCTCGTGAACGACTTTGTCGGTGTGGGGGGGACAACCCCCGCCTGGCTAGAAAGTATCCGGGTAGCGAACGCTACTGCGGTTGAGCGACGACTAGACCGCTCGAAGGGTTACCTGCATCGACACCTCGACCTGAAAGTCGAGGACCTTCGGCGCATGCTGCTGGATCGGCTCGGCCACGGAAGTGACCTAAGCAGAACCGGAGGGAACACGAAGACGACACTGCGGGGGCTCACTTCGAGCAGTTCACGCGACGGGACCGCAAGGAAGGCCGCACGACAAGTATTCGGTGCCGCATTGGATCGTGTGCGAAACGAGGACGAGCCATTCGGTGGGCTACGCGGTCGGATGCTCCTTTGGGTGCTGTGTAGACATCCTGCGGATCCGCCCGCGTTCCGAGACACCCTCCAACGGGTTCACGATCGCGACGTGGATCGGATCCTCGACGACTACCGGGCCGTGTTCACCCGCGCTGGGGTGAAGCTCTCTGAGAAAACACTCCACGCTTTCGTGGAGACCGTCTCAGCCATCCTCGACGGCATGCTGATCCGCGCCGAATACGACCACAGGGACAGAATGTGGGCGGACCTCTTCGCGGACGCGGTCGCCGCACAGGTCAGAGCCGTCGTTGGTGTCCCTTGACCACCAAGTTCACATGCCTGTAACTTTGCGTCGAGGTCGTCGCTCGCAACGATGGCTTCGACGGTCCTCCGACCAGGTGGCCGTCTGTTGAGACGTTCCGAATCGTTGACCGGGGAGACCTAGACAAGACGAGCAGCGCAGTACATCTCGACCTGAGCCAGCGTTTACAAGGGTTGCCCCGGTCGACGGTCGGACTTTGAGAGAGGCCTACCGAAATGCTCGTTGTTGATTCACCGCAACGCCGACTTGCTGTCGCGCGTGCAGCACTACACGAAACGCGTCCCCAGATCGCTACGGCGCTAGGTGTGTCCGTGAGCGAAGTCGACAATCTCCTGACCCGCACGGCACGGCAAAACAGGCAGGCCCGCCAGGAACTCATTCGTTCTGTTCTCGTCACGTTCCTTGCCGAGCACGGCATCGCTGACCCACACCAGGCTCTCACCGCCTTCCTGCACCCGGGTTCCGCAGTTGGTGGGCAGACGAAGGGCCGGTTTTGGGGGTGTGAGCTG
>CAZMHG010000430.1:0-3281 GCA_964565975.1 uncultured Ilumatobacteraceae bacterium
GCGATCATCTGCGGGTACAGGTGCTGGACCCGATCGCTGAGGACTAGCTCCGGTGCGCGGCGCAGCTTGCGGTGATCGCGCATCACGAACGTCTCGCTCAGCCGGGTGGGGTAGCCGTGCAGCCCGGCCTCGGTCACGTCGCCAGCGGCGATCGCCTCGACCGCGGCCTCGCCCGCGTAGCGACCGCTGGCCATCGCGAAGTTGACGCCCTCCAGCCAGATCCCCGCGGCCAGGCACAGCGCCGCGGCGTCGCCGGCGACGAGCATGCCGTCGGTGACCATCTTCGGCATCATCGCCAGGCCCGCCTCGGGGATCAGGTGGGCGGAGTACTCCAGCAGCTCGCCGCCCTCGACGAGCGGCGCGATCGCCGGATGGGCCTTCAGGTCGGCGAGGATCTGCTCGGGTCGGCGCTGCTGGGCGGCGAGGGCCGGCACCTTGAGCACCAGCCCGACGTTGACCGAGTCCAGGTTGGTGTAGACGAATGCGCCGCCGTTGACGCCTCCGGAGCCGCCGAGGATCTCGATGTCGACGCCGTCGCGGTCGCGCACGTTGAACCGCTCGTCGATCGTCGCCTTCGCCAGGGCCAGTGTCTCTTTCACCCCGAGGGTGTAATGCGCCGCGTCGGTCCGCTCGAACAGCCCGGCCTCCTTTGCCAGGAAGCTGTTGACGCCGTCGCAGGCGATCACGACATGTGCCGTGAGGTCGCCGTCGGGCCGGTCGGTGTGCACCCCGACGACGCGTCGGTTGTCGCGGATCAGGCCCGTCACCGTGGTGCTGCAGAGCACCTGCGCCCCGGATGCCGCGGCGTGGTCGGCGAGCCACTGGTCCCAGTCCGGGCGCTTGGCCGTCGCCCCGTTGTACGGCGGCGCGCCCCACGCCTGGCTGCGGAAGTCGACCGACATCGCCTGCGTCGGCGTGAGCGTCATCGTCGAGCGGCGGGTGATCCACCGTTGCACGGGCGCCTCGTCCCACCAGTTCGGGATCAGGTCGTCGAGGATGCGCGGGTAGACGACTCCGCCGTACATGTTCTTGCTGCCCGGGAACGGCCCGCGCTCCAGCAGCACGACCCGCAACCCGGCTCGGGCGGCGACCATCGCCGCGCACGAACCGGCCGGTCCGCCGCCGACGACGATCACATCCACGTCGCGCGCGGGCAACGGCTCAGCCATCGGCGCGGTCCTCGGGTGGGGTCAGCCGGCGCACCAGTTCGTCGATCACCGCGTTGGCGTCGGCGACGATCGCCAGGTCGGCGAGTTGCATCATCGGGCAGTGCGGGTCGGTGTTGACGCTGATCGTGTGCGCCGGTCGGCCCAACCCGGCGACGTGCTGGACGGCGCCGCTGATCCCGAACGCGACGTACAGGTCCGGGTCGACGAACACCCCGGTCGAGCCGATCTGGCGCTCGTGGCCGACCCAGTGCCGGTCGGTGACGACTCGCGTGGCACCGACGGCGGCGTCGAGCGCGGCACCGATCCGGCGAAGTTGGGCGAACCGCTCGGCGCCGTCGAGCCCGGCGCCACCGGCGAGCACCCGGCCGGCCTCGGCGAGATCCATGGTGGACACGTCGGCGGGGAGGACGCACTCGGACCGCGCGTCCGGCGGCGCCGTGTCAACCGGGCCCGGATCGACCACCCGCACCGTGTGCGGCCCGTCGGTGGCCGGCGGTGCACCGCGGACGCCGGGGATCAAGGTGGCCACGAAGCGCGGCGGCGGGTCGACGTGTTGCATCAGCAGCCCACCGCCGCGTGCCAGCTCGACGCGCGACGCGGTCACCCGGATCGCGCCGGCCAGCAGGGGGACGCCCAACCGTGCGGCAAGGCGCGGTGCCAGGTCGCGGCCGTCCGGCGATGCCGGCAGCACCACGATCGGCTCGCCGGCGAGCACGTCGGCGAGCACCGCGGCGTACCGGGCCGGGGCGTACGGTCCGGCCTCGACCAGCACCAACTCGGCGGCGACGCCGCTCAGGGCCTGCGCTGCCGCGGCGGCGCCGGTCCCCACGAGCACCGCGCGGCCGCACTCGCCGACGACGTCGAGCGCACCCGCGGGCAGGACCGAGTCGCGTACCACGATCACGCCGATCGGTGCGCCGGTCGTGCCCGGACCGCCGGTCATCGCTCGGGTCCTGGCAGTGCCGCGGCGGAGCCCTGGGCGCGGGCCCGGCGCCGGCTGCGCAGATGGCGCACCAGCTCGATCAGCAGGTTGACGCCGATCGCCGTGCCGAAGGCGACGAAGAACGCGGCGCGGTGGTTGTCGCGGAACGGCTCGCCGACCAGCCGGGCCAGCCCCGCGCCGAACACCGCCCATACGACCGCGGCGAAGCCGACCCACGCGGCGAACGTGGCGTGCGGGCGGCGCATGATCCCGTTGGCCAGGGTCAGCGCGGTGCGCCCACCCGGGATGAACCGCGCGGTGACCAGCAACGGGCCGCCCCGCGCCGTGAGCTGCCGTTCGGCCCACGCCAGCTTGCCGGCCAGGCGCGGGTGGCGAGCCGCGTAGCGCTCGATCGGCGCGGCGAATCGCCGGCCGAGCAGGTAGGCCAGGTTGTCGCCCAGGAACGCACCGATCGCGCCGGCCACGATCACCGACAGCAGGCCGTACGGCGCCGCGTCGGTGGACACGGCGACGCCGCCGATGATCAGCGCGGTCTCGCTGGGCACGATCGGGAGCACGGCGTCGAAGAAGGCGATCGCCGCGATCAGGTACACGAACCAGTGGCTGTTGGCCCACTCGCCGAGCCGGTCGGCGAGCGTGCCGAGCCACGAGAACGCGCCGGCCACGAGCGAAACACCCACGATCACAGTGTGGACCCGATCCGTTCGCCGTCGATCACGGCGGCGTGGGCCCGCCGCGGCGCGACGCAGTCGCCCACCCGGTGCACCACCGCACCTGCGGCGCGCAGCTCGTGGAACAGGCGGTCGTCGGGCACCGGCGGGACGGCGAGGACCACCCAGTCAGGGGTCCGGGTCTGTTGCTCGCCGGTGGGGTGATGCAGCAGCTGCAGCGTCGTGCCGTCGAAGCCCATCGGCACCAGGTCGGTGTGCTGGGCGATGCCCACGGCGATCGACCGGATCCACCAGTTCTCCAGGTCCAGCGTGATGCCCAGGTCCTGACCCACGACCATGCCGGGCGTGACGATCTCGACCGTGCAGCCACGGTCGGCGAGCACCTCGGCGACCGACGTGGCCTGGTGGAAGCCGAGCTCGTCGACGATCACGACCTCGCCACGTGGTTCGGCGCGCCCTTCCAGCACGTCGCCGACGTCGGCGACGTTGGCCGCCTCG
>CAZMHG010000431.1:0-3267 GCA_964565975.1 uncultured Ilumatobacteraceae bacterium
GACTCGATCGTCGGCGACTACGGCACGCACTGCGACGGCGTCTTCGAGTGCCGCAACCTGCGACAGTTGGAGTCGTTCGTCGAGAAGCTCGCCTGATCCTGCGGCGACGGCCGGGCAGACGACCGGATCGGAAGGAGACGCGATGCCAGCGACCCACGCGACGACCACCGGCGACCAGGTGGTGCACACGGTGTGCACGCTCGACTGCCCGGATGCCTGCTCGCTGGCGGTGACGGTGCGCGACGGGCGGATGACCGGGGTGGACGCCTCGCCCGCCAGCGAGTACACCGACGGCTGGATCTGCGCCAAGGTCAAGCGCAGCGCGGAGCGGGTGTACTCGCCGTTGCGTGTGCTGACGCCGCTCGTGCGGACCGGACCCAAAGGCGCAGGGCAGTTCCGCGAAGCCACCTGGGACGAGGCCTTGGCCGCGATCTCGAACCGGATCGATGCCGCGATCGCCGCCGCCGGGCCGGACGCGATTGCCGCGTTCACCTACAACTCGTCCGCCGCCGCCACCGAACGGTCGAGCCTGACCGAGGCCTATTTCGCGGCGATCGGTGCGACCGTCGTCGACCACTCGATCTGTGCGGCGATCAACACCGAGGCCTTCGCCAGCGTCTACGACGGGATGGGTTCGGCCGACCCGCGCGACGTCGTCAACGCCGATCTCGTCGTCGTCTGGGGCGCCAACCCGACCGTGTCGAACACGCACTTCCCACCGCTCGTCCGCCGGGCTCGCACGCGTGGCGCACGGGTCGTGGTGATCGACCCGCGGACCACGGCGATGGCGGCGCGCGCCGATCTGCACCTGGCGATCCGTCCAGGAACCGACGTCGCCCTGGCATTGGCCGTGGCCAACGAGTGGGCCGTGCACGGCATGGTCGACCGCGCCTTCGCCGAGGCCCACGCCGAGGGCGTGGACACGTTCCTCGCCGCGGCGAGCGAGTGGACGATCGAGCGCGCCGCGGCAACCTGCGGTGTCGCGGCCGGCGACATCCGCAGGCTCGCGGAGTGGTGGGGGACCACCCGGCCGGCGATGCTGCGAATCGGCTGGGGCCTCGAACGCAACGCCAACGGCGGCGCCGGGATCCGCGCCGCGCTCGCACTCCCTGTGCTCGGCGGGCACTTCGGCCTGCCCGGCAGCGGCGTGATCGGTGCGATCAGCAGCCGCAGCGAGATCAACGGTGCGCGGCGATGGCCGGCACTGCCGCGGCGGGAGCGCCGACACCTGCCCATGCACCAGGTCGGCGCGTGGCTTGCGCCGGGCAGCGGCGACCCGTGCCGCGTGCTGTTCATCCAAGGGGCGAACCCGGCGGTGATGTGCCCCGACCAGCAGGCGGTGACGCGGGCACTGTCGCGCGAGGACGTGTTCACCGTGGTCCACGACCAGGTACTCACCGACACCACCCGGTTCGCCGACGTCGTCCTGCCGGCGACGACGTCGTTCGAGATCGCCAGCGCCCACGCGTCCTACGGCTCGATGTTCGTCCACCCGGTGGTCCCGGTGATCGACCGGGTCGGTGAGAGCCGGTCGAACGACGAGGTCGGCCTGGGGCTGGCCAACGCCGCACGGCTCGACTGGTCGATGCCGCCGATCACCGACGCCGTCCCAGATCCGGGTCCGCGGGTCGCCGAGATCCCGTGCCGGCAGTTCGTCGACACGTTCCCGAGGTCCGGGAAGGTTCGGTTGGCCGACGCCGTGCACGGCGCGCCGGTGCACCGGCCCGTCGCCCAGCCGGACGGCGCGCTGCTGCTGATCTCTCCGGCGTCCTCCAAGCTGGTCAACTCGGTGTTCGGCGAGTTCCAAAGCCCGACCACCGCGATCACGCTGCACCCCGACGATGCCGCGGCCCGCGGTCTCGCCGACGGCCAGCGGGTCACGGTGCACAACGCCCAGGGCGAGATCAACGTGGCGCTGGCCGTGACCGATCAGATCCGCCCGGGTGTGGCGGTGATGTTCAAGGGTGTGTGGTTGACCAACCATCCGGACGGCCGCGGCGTCAACACGCTGACCCCCATCGCCGGTGACGTCACGATCAACGGCGCGTGCTTCAACGACACGTTCGTCCAGGTGACCGCGGCCGCGGCGACGTGAGCCCCGACGGAACCGGCGTGAGCCAACCGACCGAGCCGACCGATCCGCCGGAGCCGACGCTGCTCGACGCGCTGCGCACCACCGGTGCCGCCCGCGAGTTCACCGACCAGCCGGTGGACGACGCCACGCTGACCGCCGTCCTGGACACCGCACGGTTCGCGCCGAGCGGCGGCAACCGCCAGCCGTGGCGCGTCGCCGTGATCAGCGACCCCACCCAGCGCCGAGCCCTGCGCGACCTGATGCGCCCCGTCTGGGAGGAGTACGTCGGTGCCCAGGCGACCGGGGTGCGCGCCTACGTGTATGGCCGCTCGATTGACGCGCCACCCATCGCCGCGCCCAACCCGCTGCTCGACGACATCGAATCGGTGCCTGTCGTGCTGGCTGTCGCCGCCGACCTGCGCGAGGTGGCGATGATGGACGGCGCGCTCGACCGTCCGGCGCTCACCGGTGGGGCGAGCATCTACCCGTTCTGCTGGAGCGTGCTGCTCGCGGCGCGTGCGCACGGCCTGGGCGGCGTGCTGACCACGTTCCTCAGCCGGGTCGAGCCCGCCGCCGGCCCGGTGCTCGGCCTGCCGCCCGACCACGCCCTGGCAGCGACGATCTTCCTCGGCCACCCGACGACTCGGCCGCGCCGGTTGACCCGCCGCCCGGTCGGGACGTTCGCGACCGTCGACCGCTTCGACGGCCCGCGCTGGCCGGCCGAGCGCGACTCGCCGGCGCTGCCCACCACCGACACTGAGTCGTGGGTCACGCCCTAGCCTGTTCGCGGTGAGATCGACACTCAGCGACCTGCTCGCCTCCCAGCCGGTGCTCCTTGCCGACGGCGCCACCGGCACGAACTACATGAACTCCGGTCTCGGGCCTGGTGAGGCCCCGGAGCTGTGGAACGTGGACACGCCCGACCAGGTCGCAAAGTTGCACCAGGCGTTCGTCGACGCCGGGGCCGACATCATCCTGACGAACACGTTCGGGTGCAACGCCCGCCGGCTGATGCTGCACGGCAACCAGCACCGTGTCGCCGAGCTTGCCTCGGCAGCGGCGCGCATCGCCCGGCGGGTCGCCGACGCCGCGCCGCGCCCGGTCGTCGTGGCAGGCTCGGTCAGGCCGACGGGTGACCTGTTCGAACCGTTGGGCGCGATGACGCACGATCTGGCCGTCGAGGTGTTCCGCGA
>CAZMHG010000432.1:0-3265 GCA_964565975.1 uncultured Ilumatobacteraceae bacterium
TCGGCCTCGACCGGCAGATGTGGCAGCCGTTCACCGCCGCGCTCGGGCGTCCGACGATCGCCTACGACCTGCTCGGTCTCGGTGACGGGCCACGCCCCGTCGGGCCGTACACGCTGGCCCAGTACGCACGGCAGTTGCTCGGGGTGGTCGACGAGTGCGGCGCCGGCCCGGCCGATCACGGCCGCGTCGACGTCGTCGGCTTCTCGATGGGTGCGCTCGTCGCGCAGCGGTTCGCCGCCGATCACCCCGATCGTGTCCGGCGGCTGGTCCTGGTGAGCGGGGTCTACGACCGCACACCGGCGGAACGGGCCGGGATCCTGCGGCGCGTCGCCGAGGTGCGCGACGGCGGCTACCTGGCGACGATCGAACCGGCGTTGCAACGCTGGTTCACGGCGCCGTTCGCCGCCGCCCATCCCGACGTCGTCGACCAGGTCCGCCGGCGGATGCTGGCCAACGACGTGTCCACCTATGCCTGGGCGTACGAGGTGTTCGCCACCGGTGACGAGGAACTGGTGCCGCTCACCGCGCGGATCACCGCGCCGACGCTGGTGATCACCGGTGCCGACGACCCGCGCTCGACGCCGCAGATGGCCCAGGATCTGGCTGCCGCGCTGCCCGACGGGCGGGCCGTCGTCCTCGCCGGCCTCCGTCACCTGTTGCCACTCGAAGCACCCGAGGTGCTCGCCAACCTGGTCGGCGAGTTCACCGCGGTCCCCACGGGAGTCACGACATGAGCGAGCAGATCGCACTCCGGATGTTCATCGACGGCCAGTGGTCCGACGCGGCCGACGGCAGCGTGCTGCCCACCGTCAACCCGGCCACCGGCGCGCCGTGGGCGACGTTCCCCGCGGCCACCGCCGCCGACGTCGACCGCGCCGTGCGCGCCGCGGACCGGGCGATGTACACGGGTCCGTGGTCGCGCACGACGGCCACCCAGCGCGGCAAGGCACTGCGGCGGATGGCCCAGGCCGTGGCCGACCGCGCCGACGCGATCGCCGAGATCGAGACGCGCGACACCGGCAAGCTGCTGCGCGAGACGCGGGCGACGACGAGCTACATCGCCGAGTACTACGACTACTTCGCCGGCGCGGCCGACAAGCTGCAGGGCGCGACGTTCCCCACCGACAAGCCCGACCTGATGGCGATGACGCTGCGCGAACCGATCGGTGTCGTCGCCGGCGTGATCCCGTGGAACAACCAGCTGTTCCTCTCGGCCGTCAAGGTCGCTCCTGCGCTGGCGTGCGGCAACGCCGTCGTGCTCAAGGCGTCCGAGTTCGCCCCCGCGTCGCTGCTCGAGCTCGGCCGGATCGCCGACGACGCAGGGATCCCACCGGGTGTGATCAACGTCGTCACCGGCGAAGGCGACCCGTGCGGTGCGACGCTGACCAAGCACCCGCTGGTGTCGCGCATCGCCTTCACCGGCGGGCACACCACGGCGCGGCACATCGTGCGCAACTCGGCCGAGAACCTGGCCGTCGTCACGCTGGAGCTCGGCGGCAAGTCGCCGATCGTGGTGTTCGACGACGCCGACCTGGACAACGCGGTCAACGGCATCGTCGCGGCCAACTTCGGCGCTGCAGGGCAGAGCTGCGTCGCCGGAACCCGCGTCTACGTCCAGCGCGGCGTGCGCGACGAGGTGCTCGCCCGGGTCGCGGCGCGGGCGGCGACGATCGTGGTCGGCGATCCCACCGCCGACCGTACCGAGATCGGCCCGCTGGCCACCGCCGGCCAGCTGCGCACCATCGAAGCCGCGGTCGCCGCATCGGTCGGCGAAGGCGCCACGCTGCGCGCCGGCGGCGGGCGACCCGATCTGCCCGCACCGTTCGCCGGCGGCTGGTGGTACGCCCCGACCGTGCTCGAGTGCCCGTCGAACGAGATCACCGCAGGCCGCGACGAGCTGTTCGGGCCGGTGCTCAGCGCGTTCGTGTTCGACACCGAGGACGAGGTCGTCGCCGCGGCCAACGACAGCGTCTACCACTACGCCGCCGGCGTGTTCACCAAGGACGTCGGCCGGGCGATGCGCGTCACCCGCCGGATCCGCGCCGGTGTCGCCTACGTCAACACCTACCGCGTCATCTCCCCGATGGTCCCCTTCGGCGGCGACGGGTGGACCGGGTACGGCCGGGAGAGCGGGATCGAGACCCTGCTCGACTACTCGCGCCCCAAGACGGTGTGGATCAACACCTCACCCGACGCCGCAGCCGACCCCTTCACGATGCGCTGAGAGTGCCCGCGCGCGTCGAGGGATAGCCCCCTCGACGGCCACGGAGCGTGGGTGTACCGTCGGCCAACTGCCCCCTGCCACCACAGGAGTCGCCGATGGAGCTGCCGCTGGTTCTGGCTGGGCCGATCCTCCGCCGGGTCGACCCGAGCCTGGTCGCGGTCTGGATGGCGTTCAGCGAACCGGCCTCGGTGGAGCTGCGCGTGTGGGAAGGGCGCGTCGCCCACGACACCACCAACCCGGTGTTCGTCAGCAGCGAGGACCCACCCGACCCGGCGGCGCCCCCGCCGCGGCCGGGAGCCGAGGCGATCCGCATCGGGCAACACCTGTACCTCGCGATGGTCACCGCACGGATCCCGCCGGCGTCGGGAAAGGCCTTCCAACCGGACCGGCTGTACTCGTACGACGTGCTGATCACCGCCGCGGGTGAGACGCGCGGGCTGGGTGAGCTGGGGATGCTGGTCGACCGGACCGTCGGCGGGATCGCGCTGGTGCGCCTGGGCTACGACGATCGGATCCTGCCGAGCTTCGCCCTGCCACCGTCCGAGCTCGACCACCTGCGCCTCGCGTACGGCTCGTGCCGCCGGCCGAACTACGACGACGGCGACGCGATCGCCTGGATCGACGACCTGCTCGTCACTGCGGTCACCGATCCGCGCGCCAGGATCCACCAGCTGATCCTCGGCGGAGACCAGATCTACGCCGACGACGTCGACTCGCTGATGATGCTCAGCCTGGCCGAGCTGGGCATCGAGCTGATCGGCCGCGACGGCGACACGGGCCCCCCGATCGAGCGGATCCTCGTGCAGCAGGTGATGCGCCGGCCCGAGTCGCCAGAGCCGGACCCGGCCGACCCGAACGCCGCGTACACCGCGGAGACCGAGGCGCAGACCGTCGCCGCCGGCGATCTGCCCGCCGGGCTGGATCACTTCCCGCTCGGCCAACGTCTCGACCTGACCCAGCGCAACGCCCAGCTGACCAGCATCGACGGCACCAACCACGTGCTGTCCTTCGGCGAGTTCGCCGCCCTGCACCTGATGGTCT
>CAZMHG010000433.1:0-3256 GCA_964565975.1 uncultured Ilumatobacteraceae bacterium
CGTAGTTGGCCTTGTTCGGCGCGTCGATCGCGGCCAGTTCGTCGCCGTACTCGGCGACGCGGTCGGCGAACAGCTGCTGGACGGTCTCGTCGGTCCACCACCCCTTGCCGACGTAGTCGTCGATCCGGTCCTGCGGGTGCATCTTGCGCGCGCTCATCGGTGGGGCTCCTTGGGCGGGTCGGGGTGTGGGTGGGAGCGGCGCACCGCCCCCCCCCACAGGGGATCACTTGGACGTGATGTGGATGATGCCACCCTCGTGGACGAAGGCCTTCGACGCGGCGTCCCACACGTTGGTCTGGAAGCCGTTCGTGCCGAGCATCTCCTCGGGCGTGCTGACCCACTGGATGCCGTCGATGTACATCGGCGGCGTGTAGGTCTGGTTGCGGGCAGCCTGGATAACCGAGACGCCGGTCAGCCCGCTGGCCGACGCAGCTGCCTGCTTGAGCGTGTTGATCAGCAGGTCCGCGCACACCCAGCCGGCCACGGCAATGGTGTTGTTCTTGTTGTCGGTCTTGACCCACTCCAGGTACTCCTTGACGCCGGCGTCGTCGGCCAGCGCCGGGTCGGCCGGGTTCTTCATGTACGTCGGGATGACGTTGCCGTTGGCCGCGGCCCCTGCGTCGATGTAGCTCTGCTGGTCGGCGCAGTTCGACGGGTTGATCACCAGCTTGGGCGTAAAGCCGACGCGGGCCAGCGCCGACACCATCGGACCGCAGTCCTGGGTGACACCGGCGGTGAACACGACGTCCGGGTTGGCCGCCTTGATCTGCGTCGCCGCGGCGTCAGGAGACGTGAGCGGTGCGACCAGGGTGACCTCGACGTTGGTGCCCTTGGCGGCTTCCTGGAACGCGCTGGAGTAGCCCTTGCCCGAGGCCGTCTGGTTCTCGGCGATGGCCACCTTGGCCCCGTCAGGGAACTTCGACTGGATCAGGCCGATGTCGTAGCGCGCCTCGACCAGGTTCGACGGCAGGAACTGCACCGTCCACGGGTACTGGGCGATGTCGCGGAACTGCTGGACCGCGGCGGACGGGTACAGCAGCGGGATGCACGCGGCGTTTTGCTCGTCGGCCATCGCCCCGGTCGCGCCACTGCCGAACGTGTCGAGCGAGTTGACCTTGTCGTTGCCGATGAACTTGATCGCGTTGGCCTTGGCCATGTCCGGCGTGAACTGGTCGTCCTGGTAGAGGACTTCGATCTTCAGACCGGGGATCTCGTTCGTCGAGTTGAACTTCTCGATGCGCGGCTTGAAGCCTTCGAGGTACAGCGCCACCGGGCCGGCGACGGGGCCGGACAGCGGCAGGCTGAAGCCGACCTTCCACGTGCCCTCGACCTTGGCCTCGGGCACGGCCGGGTCGTCGCACTTGGAGGTGTCGACGGCGAACTCGGCGCCGCTCGCCGCGGTGGTCCCCGCTGCCGCAGTCGTTCCTGCTGCCGCGGTGGTGCCGCTCGTCGCCGAGGCGACCGAACTGGTTGCCGCCGTGGCGACGGCGACGAGTCCGAGGAGGACGCGCCCGCGACGCCTGCTTCGTGTGGTGTTGGTCATGTTGTGGTGCCTTTCTGCTGTGTTCAGATCGGTGGGTTGGATTCGGATGCCGGGTCGGCGCCGCGTTCGACGTCGCCCAACATGTCGGGGTTGATCGGGGTCGGCTCGGTGTCGTCCAGGCCGCTGGCATCGACCTCGGCCGCCTGGGTCACGGTGACGCCTGCGGGCGGGCGGGGCACCACCCGGAAGAACCGGCCGCAGATCTGGACGATGCCGCCGGCCAGGCCCTGCGGGGCGATGAAGATGATCGCGATCAGGATCGCGCCGAACAGCACGGCGGACGCCTGGCCCTTGCCGAGGTCCGACGTGTAGTACGGCAGGAAGACCACGGCAAGGCCGCCGATGACCGGCCCGAACCGGGTCGCCTCGCCGCCGATCACCAACCCGGTGAGGAGGGCGATCGCGTTGATCAGGGTGAACGAGTCGTGCGCGCCGAGGCTGCCGAGGTACATCGCGAACAGGCAGCCGCCGACACCGGTGATCGCCCCGGACACGCCGAAGCTGACCGTCTTGACGGCGGCCAGGTTGACGCCGGATGCGGACGCGGCCAGTTCGTTGTCGCGCGCGGCCATCAGCGCCAGCCCCCACCGGCTGCGGGCCAGGTTGTGCACGACCACGAGCACCAGCAGGAGCAGCGCGACGGACAGCCAGAACAGCCACTTGTCCTTCTCGCGCAGGACGAACCCGGTCCAGGTGGGCGGCACGAGCATCGCCCGGCGGATCGTCAGTCCCTGCGAACCACCGGTCAGCGACTCGAAGTGGGTGATCACCTCGGGGAAGGCGACGCCGAAGGCGATCGTCACGATCGCCAGGTACAGCCCACGGATCCGCAGCGCCGGCAACCCGACCACGAGCCCGACGGCGAAGCACACGACCAGCGCGACCGGGATCGTCCACTCGGCCCGCCAGCCGTACTTCACGACCAGCACACCGGTCGTGTAGGCGCCGAGCCCGAAGAACGCCGAGTGCCCGACCGAGACCAGGCCGGTGTAACCCGTGGCGATGTTCAGCCCGGAGATCGCGATCGCGTAGATCATCACCCGGGTGATCTGGCCGCGGTTGAACGTGCCGAACCGGCTCGTCCACACGATGACCAAGGCCGCGCCGATGGCCGCGGCGACGAGCATCGCCCGGTGGGTACCCGACCCGCGGTGGATGATCCGAGGGGTGCTCATACGCGCTCGATCCTGCGGGTGCCGAACAGCCCGGTCGGGCGGAACACGAGGACGATGACGATGATCACGAGGGCGAAGGTCAGCTGCATCGAACCGCCCAGGAACGTGCCGTAGCCGTTGATCATCGACGAGGCCACCCCGAACACCAGCCCGCCGACCACCGCGCCCTTGATGCTGTCCAGCCCTCCGAGCAGGGCCGCGGCGGCGGAGAAGATCAGGATCGAGAAGAACGAGCTGAGCGACAGTTGCTGGGGCGGCAGCAGCGGGATCAGCAGGACGCCGGCCAGCGACCCGAGCGCGGACGAGATCCCCCAGCTCATGCTCAGCACCCGCCCGACGCGCACACCGGACAGCGCGGCGGATTCCGGGTTGGCGGCGACGGCGCGCATCTGCAGGCCGAGGGCCGTCCGGTTGAACAGCAGGTTGAGCACCACGACGACGGCGATCATCACCAGGAAGATCCCGATCGAGTCGTAGTGCAGGCGGGAACCGGCGACGGAGATGTAGTCGTCCGGCTTGCTGGGAAAGACGCGCGGGA
>CAZMHG010000434.1:0-3246 GCA_964565975.1 uncultured Ilumatobacteraceae bacterium
CCCGGGGCGGTTCGGCGGATGGACGACCTGCGCAAGAGCTTCCATCACGACATCCAGCTGGCGCGCGACGAGCTGACGCGCCTTGCCGCGTCGGTCACCGAGAGCATCCCGCGGGCGACGGCGGTGTTGCTCGAGGGCGACCTGGAGGGTGCCGACTACCTGATCCGCGCCGACGACGAGATCGACGCTCGCTCGCTGGACCTCGAAGAGCTGTGCCTGAACATCCTCGCCCTGCAATCGCCGGTCGCCCGCGATCTGCGTCAGGTGGTCGCGCTGATGAAGATGAACGGCGAGGTCGAACGCAGCGGCGATCTGGTGTGCAACATCTGCAAGGGCGCCAGGCGGATCTACGGTCACACGCTCGACCCGAAGCTGCGCGGGATCGTGCTGCGGATGGGCGAGCAGGCCCAGCAGCTGTACACCGCGGCGATCGAGTCGTTCGTCGAGAACGACGCGGCCAAGGCCGCGGCGATCGACGACATGGACTCGTACCTGGACAGCCTGCAAAAGCAGTTCGTCCAGGCGATCTTCGAGAGCCACGCGGCCGGCCGGATCGACCTGCAGGTGGCCGTCCAGCTGGCGGTGATCGCCCGGTTCTACGAGCGCATCGGCGACCACGCGGTGAACATCGGCGAGCGGGTCCGCTACATCGTCACCGGCTGGCTGCCCGAGCACACGGGCGCGCAGCGGTACCGCCTGCGCTCGGAGATGACCGAGCTCGTGCCTGGCCCGGACGTGCCCGGTCAGGGGTGAGCCGCCGATGATCCGGTCCCGGCGGCGCGCTGCCGAGCTCGCCGACGCGGCGCGCGCCGTCGCCGCCGCGCGGGCCGATGCCCAGGCGGCGCGTCGCTCGCTCGACCAGTTGAGCGGGGCGCTCGACGCGCTGGGCATCGGCGTGGTGCTCGTCGACAGCGACGGCGCCGGCACGGGTGTCGGGGCGACGCGGGTGGGCAACGCGGCGGCGCGGGCGCTGCACGGGCACGGCCGCGTGCTGGTCGACGAGGCCGTCGAGCGCCGGCTGCGCCTCGCCCTCGACGGCACCGAGAGCGGCGAGACGGTGACGCTGTACGGGCCGCCGCGCCAGGTGGTCCAGGTCAACGCGCGGCCGCTTCCCGGAGGCCGAGCCGTGGCCACGATCGAGGACGTCAGCGAGCGCGCTCGCGTCGACGCCGTCCGCACCGACTTCGTGGCCAACGTCGGCCACGAGCTGAAGACGCCGATCGGTGCGCTCGCCGTCCTCGCCGAAGCGCTGCCCGACGCCAGCGACGATCCGGTCCTGATCCGCCGCCTGGCCGGCAAGATCGAGGACGAGGCGCACCGCGCGTCGCGCACGATCGACGACCTGATGGAGCTGTCACGGATCGAGCTCGACGGGGCCCCGCGCCGCGCCCCCGTGAGCGTGACGACGGTCGTGTGCGAAGCCGTCTCGCGCAACACCGTGCTGGCCGAGCACCACCGCGTCGGGCTGCACGCCGAGTGCCGCGGCCTGTTCGTGCTCGGCGACCACCGCCAGCTGGTGTCGGCAGTGAGCAACCTGATCGAGAACGCGGTGAAGTACAGCGAACCCGGCGGCGAGGTCCAGCTCACCGTGACGACGGCACCAGATCCGGACCGACCCTCGGCAAGCGCGGAGGAGGTGGCGATCGCCGTGACCGACCGGGGCGTCGGGATCCCGCCGGCCGACATCGACAGGATCTTCGAGCGGTTCTACCGCGTCGACCGGGCCCGCAGCCGCCAGACCGGTGGCACCGGGTTGGGGCTGTCCATCGTCCGCCACGTCGTGAGCAACCACGCCGGACGGGTCACGGTGCGGTCGCACGAGGGCGAGGGCAGCACCTTCACCCTGTTCCTGCCGCCGGCCGACGCGCAGGAGATGGAGGACGGATGACCGCAGTGCATCAGCCGACGGTGCTCGTCGTCGAGGACGAAGCAAGCTTCGTCGAAGCGTTGACCATCGGCCTGGGTCGCGAAGGCTTCCGGGTCGCCGTCGCCACCGACGGCGCCGAAGCGCTGAGCCGCTTTGACACGGTCCAGCCGGACATCGTGCTGCTCGACGTGATGCTGCCCAAGATCAGCGGGATCGACGTGTGCCGGCAACTGCGCCGGCGCAGCACGGTGCCGATCATCATGGTCACCGCGAAGAGTGCCGAGATCGACACGGTCGTCGGGCTGGAGGTCGGCGCCGACGACTACGTGACCAAGCCCTACCGCATCCGCGAACTGGTCGCCCGGATGCGCGCCGTGATGCGCCGGTTGCCCGAAGGTGTCGGCATCACCCAGCACTTCCCCGACGACGCGTTGTGCGTCGGCGGCGTGCGACTCGACCCCGACGAGCACCGCGTCGAGGTCGACGGCAACGAGGTGGCCCTGCCGTTGAAGGAGTTCGAACTGCTCCATGTGCTGCTGGCCAACGCCGGCCGGGTGCTCACCCGCGACGTCCTGATCGACCGGGTGTGGGGCAGCGACTACGTCGGTGACACCAAGACGCTCGACGTGCACATCAAGCGCCTGCGCGCCAAGCTGGAGCACGACCCGGCCAACCCGGTGCGGATCGGCACGATCCGCGGTCTCGGCTACAAGTTCGAACGTCCCAAGCCGTAGACCGAGGGGCGCCGTCAACCGGCGATGGCGACGCCGTCGCGGCCGTTGTGCTTGGCCAGGTAGAGCGCTTCGTCGGCCCGGTCGAGCAGGCCGTCGACCGAACGGTCGGCGCCGCTGAGCCCGGCGATGCCGTAGCTCGCGGTGATCGCGATCGGGCGCAGTCCGGCGAGCGCGACGGCCAACCGGCCGACGACCGACCGCGCCCCGTCGATGGTCGCGCCGGGCAGGAGGAGGGCGAACTCGTCGCCGCCAAGCCGTGCCGGCAGGTCGTCGGGCCGGCACACCGAGCGCACGGCTTCGGCCAGGCCGACGAGCACCGCGTCGCCGCTGATGTGGCCGCTCTGGTCGTTGACGCGCTTGAAGTGGTCGATGTCGAACAGGACGATGGCCACCGGGCGGGTGGGCTGCTGGTTGTCGACCAGCGCCTCGCAGGCGGCCATGAAGCTGCGCCGGTTGTGCAGGCCGGTCAGGTCGTCGGTCAGGGCGAGGTCGAGCTGGCGCCGCAACGAGGCGCGCAGCGCACCGGCCAGCCGGCGGATCGTGGACACGAGCAGTGCGACGATCAGCACGAAGGCGATGTACACGACGACCCGCAGCGATCGCGGGCCGGATGCGCTGGCCATCACGATCGCGTCACCGATCATC
>CAZMHG010000435.1:0-3241 GCA_964565975.1 uncultured Ilumatobacteraceae bacterium
ACTGTGCGCCCCTGGAGCAGTTACGCCGGGTCCACGCTCACCATCAACGACGGCAGCGACACAGCTACCGGCTCCTTTGACGGCACTTTCGGCGCCGGGGCGCTGACCTCCGTTGTAGTCGGCGGCAGCGCGTCGGTCGGCACCAGCGCTTACGGCATCATCACCCGCGTGTGTGCAGACCCGAGAGCTGCGAGGTGCCGCTAGTGCCGCTGATCCTACTCATCGTCCTGTTCGCCTCCTGCGCGGAGCCACTCTGCGAGACGCCATGCCACATGGAGTACTACGGCCCCATGCACGGGGCGGCGCAGTGGTCGTGCGACGCCTTCGAGGGCGCCGAGGCCAAGGCGCTTCGCCTGTTCGAGGGCGTCACCGACCCGCGCTTCGAGCACGCCTGCCGCCTGCTCGGCGGTGTGGCGGTGCGCAACCACCCGACGAGCGCGTGGATCGGCGCGACGGGCACGGAGGTCGCCGGGCAATCGTTCTGCGTGTCGCGGTCCATCGAGGTCGGCGCTGGCGCGGTGGCGCGCACGAGCCTCATGCACGAGATGGCGCACCTCATCCAGGGGTGCATCCCGGTGCCTGACGGCCACTGGACCGACTACCACGACGGGTGGGACCGCAACGGCATCTACGATGCCCTCAACCGATGGCACACGGAGTGATCATGCGAGAGGCGATTCTGGATGCTGTGGGTGATGTGGCTGTGACTGTGGCGGGGCTGTTCATCGGCCTTGCCCTCTCGATGGGTTCGTGCGAGGTTCGACGCTGTGGCGGAACGCAAGCGCAAGTCACGTCGGCGTCGAGCCGTTGAGGCTGCGGCGGCCATCGCTGCGGGTGCGCTGGTCGGGCACTTGTGCGGCGCGCTCCCGGAGTCCTGGGGCGCGATTTGCGCGGTCCTGGGGCGTGTCGTGCTCGCGTTGGTAGGTGGCGGATGATCACCCGACTGGTGAAGGCGAGCGCCGAGGCGACGGTCGCAGTCGGCCCGACGAGCACGCTCGTGCTCGAGCTGGACGTGCGCAACGACGAGCAGATCGTCGTGCAGATGACCAACCTGTCGGCCGGTCAGGTGCTGAGCGCCGAGGTGCATCGGAAGACCACGACCGGCACAGAGTACGCCCCGTCCACGCTCGGCGACTTCGCGGCCATCGCTGCGGGCGACACCGTAGCGGCGGACCTTGACGTTTCGGCCACCGCGTACATCAGGGTGTACGCCTCCTACGACGGCGCAGGCGAGGACGTTCTCGTGTCGGCAGATCGGAAGGTGGCGTCATGATGCTCTGGCTGATGCTGCTGTTCGGGCAGCCGATGAATCTGAACCAGCAGCCCATCATCGTGAAGGACGAGGGCGTCCAGCAGTCAACGACGCGCGCCACCACCATCAACTGCACTGGCACCGGCGTCACCTGCTCCCAGAGCGGCACGACGATGACGCTCAACGCTGCGGGCGGCGGTGGGGGTGGCAACTTCATCGAGGCGTCGCTGGCCGTGAGCGAGGCGTACCACGAGACGAGCGTCACGGCGGCGTGGGCGACCGCCACGAGCAAAATCGTGTGCGCGCCCTACCCGACCACGGCTGACGGGTTGACGCCTGAGGCGGTCGCGGTGGCCGGATTGCAGGCCACGGCGCAGAGCGGCGTCGGCTCCTTCACCTTGCGCGTCTTCTCGCCGTTCGGGCTCACCGGCACCGTTCGGTTCCACTGCACCGGAGGCTGATTCATGCTGCACGCACTCGCGCTCGTCGTCCTCGCCCAGGGCCTGCCCGTCAAGGGCGGCTCGTCGTCCGACCTCGCCGACGTGAACGGCGCAAAGCAGCTGAAGGTGTCCGCCTTCGGGCCGGACGGCGGCTACCTGCCGCTCGCCGACCGCGACGGCCACCTAGCCGAGTTCGCGGACGATGGGCGTGTGGACATTGGGCGCGACACGCCGCTGTTCGTCGACCGCTTCACGGGCAGCGCGGTGGCGGCCCACAACAAGTGGGCGCAATCCATCCTCACCCAGACCGTGACGGTGGGCAGCGGCGCCGCAACGCTCAACGCGAGCGCCATCACCACGGTCAACACGTACAGCATCTTGCTGAGCCAGCAGAAGTTCCGCGGCTTCTTCGACGGCTCGCTGTACGTCCACGCTCGCGTGCGGCCGGTCAACCTGCCGCAGACGAACGCCGAGGGCATCGTGGGGGCCTGCAACGTCGCGACGACGGCGGCGCCCACGGACGGCGCCTTCGTGCGGTGGACTTCATCGGGCAGCTTCGAGTGCGTGGTCAACCGCGGCGGCAACGAGACGAGCACCACGATGACGGCGCCCACCGCAGGCGTGTACTGGAACGTCCACATCAAGGCGTCGGTCGAGGCGGTGGTGTGCGGCCTCACGAGAGAGGACACCGGAGAGTCGCAGTCCGTCACCATCCCGCTGCCGTCAGGCTCGCCGTCCATCTTCAACGAGAGCCCCGGCGTGTGTCTCGCCGTGCGCAACGGCGCGGTGGCGCCGTCGCCGGCGCCGCAGCTGGTTGTCGGCGCGGTGGAGGTGATGATGAAGGTGATCGACCTGTCGCGGCCAGTCGGGCACCTGAACGCGCTGACTGGCCACGGCTCGCCGTACACGCCGACGACCGGCGCGCAGTCGACCAACCACGCCAACTCCACGAGTCCGACGAGCGCGACGCTGAGCAACACCGCCGCGGGCTACACGACGCTGGGTGGGCGCTACCAGTTCGCCGCGCCGGCCGGAGCGGCGACGGACTTCGCGCTGTTCGGCTACCAGGTGCCCACGTCGTTCCGCTTCGTGATGACCGGCATCGCCATCAGCTCGTGCAACACCGGCGCGGCGGTCGCCACCACCGCAACGATGCTCGACTGGGGCGTTGCCGTCGGCTCAACAGCGGTGTCGCTGGCCACGGCGGACGCGATCGCCGCGTCTCCAACCTCGGCGCCGCGGCGCGTGCCGCTGGGCAGCCAGGGCTACATCATCGGCGCAGCCATCGGCGCGTGCGCTCCCGACATCGTGCGCGACTTCTCGCAGGCGCCGCTGACGGTGGAGAGCGGGCGCTTCCTGCACGTCATCGTGCAGGTGCCGGTGGGGACGGCCACCGCGTCGCAGGTCATCCGCGGCGACGTTGTGGTGATGGGCTACTTCGAGCAGTAAAGGAGCGCACATGGAACCGATGATCATCAGCCTCATTGCCATGGTCGTTGTCGGCCTGGTGCTGGACGCCATCATGCTCGCGGCGGTGCTCGCCAGGGCC
>CAZMHG010000436.1:0-3238 GCA_964565975.1 uncultured Ilumatobacteraceae bacterium
GATCGAACTTGTCGAACAGCTCCTCCTGCCACTGCTCGACCAGGCTCCCAGGAGCAATCACCAAACACCGCTCGAGATCGCCGCGCAGCATCAGATCGCGGATGTACAACCCCGACATGATCGTCTTGCCCGCACCAGGGTCGTCAGCCAGCAGGAACCGCAGCGGCTGCAAGGGCAGCAGACGGCCGTACACCGCGTCAATCTGATGCGGCAGCGGCTGGATCGTCGACGAACCAACGGCAGCGAACGGATCGAACAAGTGCGCCAACTCGATCCGGCGAGCCTCCGACGCGAGCTTGAACGACGCTCCGTCCGCATCGAACGTCCAGCGTCGGCCCGAGGCAATCGAGACGCCCGCAGCCTGCTCGGCAGTCAGCAAGCGATCAGAGATCTGACCGTCGTTACCCCGGTAGACGACATTGACGATCCCATCCCCGTGCGGCTCGACCGCGATGATTGTCACATCGGCGGCGGCCACCAGCCCCTGCACTCTCGATCCAGTTCTGCGGTCGTTCAGCTTGGTCATGGGCGTGGGTGGTGGGGCCGAGGCTTAGACCCGACTCTCGCCCGCGACGTTTCAACCGAGGCCATGGTAGAGCAAGGGTGTGACATCGAGGGTCCACCGGGACCGCCAGCGGGTTCTGGAGGGTGCGTTCGGTGTTCGAGTGGGTGGGGTCTGACCCGGATATTGCAGGCCGGGTCGTGATCGGCGTTTGTGGTGGCGGTTCGAGTCTTGGCGGTGGCTGCTGGTGCCGGTCCGGTTCTTGGCCGCGGTGATGGGCGCGCTGAGGCCGGGTTTGGGGTCGGGTTCGGTTGTCCGGTCTGGTCGAGGGGTGGTGCCTGGCCGGGTCAGGCGAACGCGGGGAGTGCTCCGATGCGGGTGAGGGCCTCGATGAACGCGTTGGCCCAGGCGTGGGAGCGGGGGATGTGCAGCCACAGTTGTCGGGCATGGGTCACGACTCGGGCGGCGATGTTGAACAACGCGAGGCGGAGGCGTTTGCCGCGGCAGCGGCGGAACTCGCGGGGCAGGTACTGATCACGGATCCAGCGGGCGACGTTGTGGGCCAGGGCGCAGGCGTGCCACCACAGCCAGTTCCCGAAGAAGTTCTGGACCGGGGCGTGGATCAGCCCGAAGTCCGCTTTCAACTGGCGGATGGTGTCTTCGGGGATCCCGCCGCGGAGCCGGTGGTGGGCCTCGATCATGTCAGCGGGAGCGAGCAGGGCCGGGAGGTTCGTGACGATCGCGTGGAACCGCCACCCGTCGAGATCGTCGAAGGACAACTGCTCGCCGGTGCTGGTGCGTTGACGGCGCACGATTAAGCGCAGCAGCCGGCGTCCTTGGCCGTCGTGCCGACCTCGATGATCGTCTCGGCGATCTGGGATCCCTTGTCACCCTCGGCGTTGAGCGCCGGGACCCACAACGTCGCGGCGTCCGCGGCGAGCGCGAGCAAGGCGGCCCTGATGTTCAAGCGTTGCGGGGCGGTGATCGAGAACACGGCCCCGAGTCGCTCGCAGGCACGGAACACGTCGTGCTGGTAGCCGGCCGAATCGATCCGGACCCACAGGTTCTTCGTCGCCCGCACCGGCGTCGGGATCGCTGCCGCGCACTCGTGGATGAACCCGGCCAGCGCCCGGCCCGGATGCGCGTTACCGCCCCGGGCGCGCAACGCGAGCACGTCGCCGGTCTCGCCGCATACCCCGATCAACGGCGACAGGCCAACCTCACCCCGATAGGTGAACACCGAGCCTTGCTTGCCGGGCCCGTAAGTGTCGACCAGGGTGGCGTCCGGATCGATCGTCACCATGGCGCCCTGAGGCCCGGCACCCAGCGCCCACGCCCGGGCCAGCATCGTGCGGTTCACCGCCGCCGCCTTTTGGACCCGCCCGAAGTCCGCGCCAGCGCAGAACCGGAACAGCGTTGTGTGCGACGGGAACGCGTGCTCGCCGCGCAACTGCACGGTGGCGCCCTCCAGCAGCGACCGGTCCGACAAGAACCCCCCACCCGCCAAGAGCACCTCGACCAGCGTCCGGTAACACTCACCGCCGGTGTAACCACCCGGCCCGATCGGACGCAACTGGCGGGCATCGGCCACACCGACCAGGTTCAACCGGTCCAACAACGGGCCCCACAACGCGGCACCGGCCACCCCGGTCACGTTCTCGTCAGTCACTTCGGCCTTCACCACAGCAACTTCCCGGCGAGGCCGAGCGATCAGTTCACCAGCATCAAACAACGTCGCGGTAACGTTCACCTGTCAGGTGCTCCTTCGGCTGGGCCGGTTGACAGCGACCGCCCGACGACGTTCGACGGCTAGGTTGACCGCGAGCGCAGATTGGTTCGAGGAGGAACGACGAGCTACGTAGTGGACTTCACCACGGTGTCGACGACAGGGCTGGAGTCCTCGCCGGTGGCGTCGGCGCTGGCAGGGCTGCGGGCCAACGAGGCGCGGTACTTCAAGAACAAGTACGACCACACCTTCACCGTGGAGCCGGCGGCCGAGGCGCAGGACGTCGTGCAGTGGGTTGCCGGCATCCTGTGGTCCGAGCGTGGCATCACCATTGCCTCCACGCCGTTGGAAGCGACGGGATTCCAGGTCCAGGGGATCCGGATCGCCTACGTGTTCTACGAGAGCGGTCTGTCGATCAACGTGATGTACACCCTCGACGACGCCTTGAAGCGAGCGGTCGGGTTCAAGCTCTCCGACGGGATGGAGGTCCCCCAGGAACTGGGGACGTTCAAGTTCGCCCGGCAGAAGTCCAAGCTTGCCGGCACGATCCGCGGCTCCTACTTCGTGATCAAGGGCGAGCACTGACCCACGCCGTCCGGCGCAGGCGGGCGGGCGCGCCGGCCGCGTGGCCTCAGCGGTCGATGTCGCCGAGGATGAAGTACAGGCTGGCCAGGATGGCGATGATGTCGGGGACGTAGACCCCGCGCAGCACCCACGGCGCGATCGAGATGTTGTTGAAGCTGGCCGAGCGGATCTTCACCCGGAATGGGCCGAGGTCGCCCTTCGACACGACGTAGTAGCCCATCTCGCCGAGCGGGTTCTCGGTGGACACCCACGCCTCGCCCTCGGGCACCTTGATGATCCGCGGCACCTTGGCCATCACCGGGCCGGCGGGGATCGTGTCCAGCAACTGGTCGACGATCTTGGTCGCCTCGCGGGTCTCCTGCAGGCGGATCCAGCAGCGGGCGAAGCTGTCACCGTCGGGGTGGGTCCACACCTTCCAGTCGACC
>CAZMHG010000437.1:0-3232 GCA_964565975.1 uncultured Ilumatobacteraceae bacterium
TCGACATCGTCCCGGACCTGTCCACCTTCGGCAAGGCGCTGGGCAACGGGACGCCGATCTCCGCGCTGGTCGGCCGCCGCGAGGTGATGGAGCTCGGCGGGCTGTACCACGACCGCGAGCGCGTGTTCCTGCTGTCCACGACACACGGTGCCGAGACCGGCGCCCTCGCTGCGGCGATGGCGGTGATGGACGTGTACCGCGAGCACGACGTGCCGGGCACCCTGCGCCGTCAGGGCGAACGGCTGCGCACCGGCGTCAACCAGGTCGTCGACGACCTCGGACTGCAGGGCTTCTTCACGATGGACGGCCCAGGATGCAGCATCATCTACGGCACCCGCGACCCCGACGGCAAGCCGTCGCAGCCGTTCCGCACGCTGTTCCTGCAGGAAACCCTCAAGCGCGGCCTGCTCGCACCGAACTTCATCATCAGCTACTCCCACTCGGACGCCGACGTCGACGAGACGGTCGAGATCGTCAAGGGCGCGCTCGAGGTCTACAAGCGTGCGCTCAACGACGGTGCCGACAAGTACCTGGAAGGTCGCTCGATCCAGCCGGTGTACCGGCGATTCAACTGAGCGCCGACCGGTGATCGAGCTGGTGCCCAGGGCGGCCGCCGACGGACTGCGCGTCCTGGCGATCGCCGCCCACGCCGACGACATCGAGATCGGCGCGGGCGGCGCGCTGCTCAGCTGGATCGGCCAGGGTTCGGTCGCCCGCCTGGACTGGGTGGTGCTCTCCGCCGAGGGCATCCGTGAGCAGGAGGCGACCGACAGTGCGCAGCGCTGCCTCGAGCGCGTCAGCGCCGGCTCGCTGACCGTCAGCCAGCTCCCCGAACGGCACTTCCACGCGGCGATCCCCGACGTCAAGCGTGCCGTGTCCGCCGCGGTCGACGCGGCGCAGCCGGATCTGGTGCTCTGCCCGTCGTTGCACGACGTGCACCAGGACCATCGGGCGACGGCCGAGGCCGTGCAGCAGGCGTGCCGCGACCATCTGGTCCTGCACTACGAGATCGCCAAGTACGAGGGCGATCTGCGGACCCCCAACGTGTACGTGCCGTTCGACGCCGCCACGATGCAGGCCAAGATCGACTGGCTGAACGAGGCGTTCCCGTCGCAGCACTCGCGCCAATGGTTCGACGACGAACTGTTCCGCGGGTTGTGCCGGATTCGCGGCGTCGAGTGCGTCTCCACGTACGCCGAAGGGTTCCACTGCCGCAAGATGACGCTCGGCGCGGTCCGGAAGGGAGAGCAATGAAGGTCGTGCTCGTGGCCGGCGGGTTCGGAACCCGTCTGGCCGAGGAAACCGAGATCCGCCCCAAGCCGATGGTCGAGATCGGCAACCAGCCGATCCTGTGGCACATCATGAAGCACTTCTCCACCTTCGGGCACCGCGACTTCGTCGTCGCCGCCGGGTACAAGGCGGAGTACATCAAGCGGTGGATGTCCGAAGCGATGAGCCTCGGCGGCGACCTTTCCTACGACTTCGCCACCGGCGCGGTGCACAGCCTGCGACCCGACCGCGAAGACTGGCAGGTCGTCGTTGCCGACACCGGCCTGAAGACCGACATCGCCGGTCGTGTCGCCCGTTGCCGGAGCTACGTCGCCGGTGAGCGGTTCATGATGACCTACGGCGACGGCCTGTCCGACGTCGACGTCGCCGCGCTGGTCGACTACCACGCGTCGCACGGACGGGTGGCCACGCTGACGGCGGTGCGCCCGCTGGCCCGTTTCGGCCACCTCGACCTGCACGACGATCGCGTCGCCGCGTTCATCGAGAAGCCGCAGCTGTCCGAGGGTTGGGTCAACGGCGGGTTCATGGTGTTCGAGCCGGAGATCTTCGACTACATCCGCGGCGACGAGAGCGACTTCGGTGACGAGGTCCTGCCCGCCCTCGCCCGCGACGGCCAACTCGCCGCGTACAAGCACGACGGCTTCTGGCAGTGCATGGACACGATGCGCGACAAGCTCTACCTGCAGGAGCTGTGGACCGCCGGCACGGCCCCCTGGAAGTCCTGGAGCTGACGCTCGCTCGGGCCGTCGCCGGCCGGGTCGGGGTCGGCGGCAGGCTCGGGGTCGCCGGCGCTGACCCGCAGCCCGCTCGCCAACCGGCCCCCGGCGCCAGTGCCGGGCCCACTCGGTAGGGTGCATCGCCATGTGGATCTACCTGGTGCTGGCGATCGTGGTGCTGATCGCCGGGCTCGGCGTGCTGTTGCTCAACCGCTTGGCGCCGCGTTCGCCGCGGCGGATCCCACCGACCGGCACCCGGCTGCCCACGGCGGGTACCACGACCGTCACGGGCGAACGTTCTACACCTGTCATACCGGTCGACGACGCTGCGCCCGCGGTCGGCGCGCCCGAGGTGCCTGCGCCGTTGGAGGCCGAGCCCGCTCCCGCCGCCGCCACTCCCGCACCGGCGACCGAGCGCCCGTCGTTCCGCTCGCGCATGGCTCGCGCCCGGTCGGCGCTCACCGGTGCGTTCCTCGGGATCCGCGCCCGCACGTGGGACGACCTGGAAGAAGCGCTACTGCGCGCCGACGTGGGCATCGGCATCACCGACGCGCTCCTCGGCGGGCTGAAGCAGCGAGTGGCCGCCAAGGAGATCACCGACCCGGACCAGTTGCTGGCCGCGCTGCAGGCCGAGATGGAAGGACGCCTCGCCGGCGCGGACCGGACCCTGCACTTCGACGACTCCCCAGGCGGCCCGAACGTGTGGTTGTTCGTCGGGGTCAACGGCGTCGGCAAGACCACCTCGATCGGCAAGGTTGCCGCCACGCAGCGTGCCGCGGGGCGCAGCGTGCTGCTCGCCGCCGGTGACACGTTCCGTGCCGCGGCAGCCGAGCAGCTGCACACCTGGGCCGACCGGGCAGGCAGTGACTTCGTGCGCGGCAACGAGGGCGGCGACCCCGGCGCGGTGATCTTCGACGCGATCGAGTCGGCCACGGCCAAGGGCACCGAACTGGTGCTCGCCGACACGGCCGGCCGGCTGCACACCAAGACCAACCTGATGGACGAGTTGCGCAAGGTCCGGCGAGTCGCCGAGAAGGGCGCCGGTCGGGTGACCGAGGTCCTGCTCGTGCTCGACGCCACCACGGGGCAGAACGGCCTGACGCAGGCGCGTGAGTTCGGCAGGGCGACCAAGGTCGACACAGAGGGCGGCAGTGGGATCACCGGCGTCGTGTTGACCAAGCTCGACGGGTCCGCCAAGGGCGGCATCGTGTTCGCCATCGAGACCG
>CAZMHG010000438.1:0-3232 GCA_964565975.1 uncultured Ilumatobacteraceae bacterium
AGTTGCCCATCGCGTGGCTGTACTCGCACATGACCATCGGGCGCGTCGCCCTGGGGTCGCGGCCGTAGGCGACGATGTCGGCGATCTGCGGATACATCGGGCAACACAGGTCGGTGGCGGCCAGGCCACCGTCGACCCAACCGTTGTGCCGCACCGCGCCCTCGTAGTGCAGCGGCCGTGACGGGTCGACCGCGCGGATCCAACCGGCGAGCGCGTCGTGGTTGACGCCGTAGCCGCTCTCGTTGCCCAGGCTCCACAGGATCACCGACGGGTGGTTGCGGTCGCGCTGGACCATGCGCGACCCGCGGGCCACCCAGGTGGGCAGGTACGCAGGGTCGTCGCACAGGCTGACGTTGTAGGCGTGGCTCTCGATGTTCGCTTCGTCGACGACGTACAAGCCCAGCTCGTCGCACAGGTCCAGGAACACCGCGTCGTTCGGGTAGTGCGAGGTGCGCACCGCGGTGATGTTGTGCCGGCGCATCGCCAGCAGGTCCTCGCGCATGTCGTCGGCGGTGACCGTCTTGCCGCGCGTCGGATGATGGTCGTGGCGGTTGACCCCGAACACCCAGATCGGCCGACCGTTGACCAGCAGTTGCCGGTCGGCGACGCGCACGTTGCGGAACCCGATCCAGATCTCGGTCCCGTCGACCACCTCGCCGTTGGCGTCGCTGACCCGGACGTCGAGCCGGTAGCGCGTCGGCGACTCGGCCGACCACGCCTTGACGTTGGCCACCTCGGCCTGCAGGCGCACCGTGTGCCCGGTGAACACGTACGCCTGGGCGAAGTCGGAGGGCACCGCACCGGTGTACGGCTTGACGACGGTGCGGCCACGCTCGTCGAACAGGGTCATCGTGACCTGCCAGCCCGGTGCCGGCGGGCAGGCGAACCCGACCTCGGCGACGGCGTCCAGCAGGCCGGTGCCGTCGGCCATACGCACGTCGGCCGCGACCCGGATGTCGGCGAGGTGGACCAGCGGCCGAGCCTCGACGTACACGCTGCGGTGCAGCCCGGCGTGCCACCACTGGTCCTGGTCCTCGACGTAGCTCTGCGCGCTGTACCGGGCCACGACGACGGTCAGCTCGTTGCGTCCCGAGCCGACGAGGTCGGTGATGTCGTACTCGCTGGGCAGGCGGCTGTCGGTGCCGTAGCCGGCGAAGGCACCGTTGACCAGCACGGCGTGCACGCTCTCGGCCCCGCCGATGTGCAGCACCAGCTGGTGGCCCTTGCGCCACCCGGCCGGGACGGTGAACGTGCGCCGGTACACGCCGGTGGTGTTCCGCGCGGGGAGCGCCGGCGGCGGACCGGCGAACGGCATCTGCACGTTGGTGTAGTGCGGCCAGTCGGCGAAGCGCTCGCCGTCGATATCCCCCGGTTCCTGCATCGTCCAGGTTCCCGGTACGGCGACCATCGTCCACGCGGCGGTGTCACCGGTGAGCGCCGCCGCGGGAACAGCGGCCGGGTTCTCGAACAGTGCCAGTGCCCACTTACCGTCGAGCGAGGCCCGGCGTGACGACGCGAAGGTGGTGTGCATCGCCAGCCGCCGCAGCGCGACCGCTCCGGGGTCGGCGACCAACCCGGCGAAGCCGGCCAGGAAGTCGGCGGCGGCCCTGCCGGCGTCGTCGCACGGCGCCAGCGTGGTGCTGACCGTGTCGGTGGCGGCGTCGGTGGCGACGTCGCCGGTGACCGTGTCGGTGCTGACCGTGTCGGTGGCAGCGGGTGATCCGGACGGGCTGTTCAGCGTGGTGCGCACGCGTCCAGTTCTAGCGGGGATCGTGGGATGCGCGGGCCGGGGAACACTCGGTCGCGGCGATCAGTCGTGGACCCACACCACCGTGTGCAGCGGGATCAGCGCGTAGGCCCAGATGAAGTCCATCGCCGGGATGCTCAGGCGCACGCATCCGTGCGATGCCGGGTATGCCGGGACCGAGGTCATGCCGTGGATCGCGATGCCGCCGACGAAGTACTTGGGCCGGTAGATCTTGCCGAGGTCACCCTCCCACCAGCCGTTCTTGCGCTGGTGCGTGGTCTCGAACAGGCCGACGGGCGTCTTGGCGTCGCCCTTTTCGATCTTCGTCGGGTCCTTCTTGTTGCGCGCCGTGTACGGGATGCCCTTGCCGGTCGAGGTGTTGAAGGCGAACAGCGTGCGGCCGTTGCGCACGATGAACAGCAGCTGGCGGCGCTTGTCGACCTCGACCAGGTCGCCGTAGTTCGCCGCGGCATGTGCCCGCTGGTCGAAGTTGCTGAGGTACGCCGCGGTGTCGTGGTTGACCGAGCCGGTGCGCGGCAGGCCGATGTACTTCTGGAACGCCAGCACCGCCTGCTGCGTGCTCCAGTCGTAGTTGCCGCTGCCGGAGTTCCAAAAGCCGAGCGCGTTCAACCGGTCCTGGACGCGCTTGGTGTCGCTGTTCGACCGGGACTTGATCGCCGGCAGCATGACGGCAAGCGGCTTGACCTTCTCGACGTTGTTCGGCACCGGCGCGATGGTCAGCTCGGACGGAGACGGCGTGGCCGCGCTCGGCTGCCCGGACGACGCGGCGTGTGCCGGCAACGCCGGAAGCAGCGCGGCGACCGCGCTGCAGGAGACGATGGCGAAACGACGACGGTTCATTGACACGGCTCCTTCGGGGGAAAGGGTCGCTTGCGTCCGGACCGGCCGCCCGGACCGCTCCAGCGTATCGAGCGCCGCGATCAGAAACTTGGCAGCTCGCACCACATCGTCAACGAGTACTTCACGCCGCGGGTGATCGGCGCCGAGCGGTGCGGGTGGGTGACCAGCCCGGGCCAGCACAGCGCCTCGCCGATGCCGGCCTCCGAGTTCGACGCGCCCTGCAACGGGAACTCCAATGCTGCACCGTCGTAGTCGTCGTTCAACTTGATCGACACGCTGACCTGGGCGACGTCGTGGTGGATGCGCAACTCCTCCTGACCGCCCACGGCGTAGGTGATCACGAACGCGTCACGCAGGCCGAAGTAGTCGATGTACGGCCACACCGTCCGAAGCTGTGGCCACAGCCGTCGCCCGACGTCGTCCTGGACCGCTTCGAACAACCGCGGGCTGATCGCCGCGAGCGAGATCTCCTGGCCAGGGACGGGATCGTCCGGGTCGGCGGCGAACACGCCGACGGCTTCGGCGGCTCGGATCAGGGCAGTGCAGAACGCTGCGTTCCACCACGGCACCACGACCATGCCCTGGCCGACGCCGTCTGCCGTCTCTCTATTCCGGTCTTCACCG
>CAZMHG010000439.1:0-563 GCA_964565975.1 uncultured Ilumatobacteraceae bacterium
CTGAACGAACACGAGGTCCTCGGGTTTCGGCTGCGCGCTGCGGTCCCACGCCTCGCGGAACTCGTCGCTCAACGACGCCTCCGACGCGTCGATCTGCGCGCGGCTGATGCGGAACGACGGCGGGTCCCAGTTGTCGAGCGCCTTCGAGTACCGCCGCACCGCGTCCATGCCCTCGCGTTCGATCGTCAGCAGCATCTCCGACACCACGGCCACGACGGCAGGGTCGCTGCCAAGCGTCGGCTCGACGAGCGGCGCCTTGAGGATCTTCCAGTCTGCGCCGGGTGCGCTGCGTGCCGTCATCGTGAGCTCCGTGTCCGTCCCGCCCGGCCGGGCCGGACGCCGTCGTCCTAGCATCGCGAATGATGGCCGAGTCAACGCAACCGATCCCCGCCGTACCCACGCAACCGGATCGGCCGGACCCCATCCAGCCGGTCGACGCCACGACGATGCCGCGCTTCGCCGGCTCGTCAAGGTTCGTCCGTGTGCCCGCGCTCTCCGAGGTGCCCAGGTGCGACGTCGCCGTGCTCGGCGTGCCGTTCGACGGCGGTGTGTCGTTCCGTCCG
>CAZMHG010000439.1:573-3230 GCA_964565975.1 uncultured Ilumatobacteraceae bacterium
CCACGTGCGTCCGGCCGCTACGGCCTGACTGCTGCGTCGCGCGCGATCCGGCCGGCCTACCACCCCGAGTACGACGTCCAGCCGTTCGCCACGCTGCAGGTCGCCGACGCGGGCGACGTGCGCTGCAACCCGTTCTCGATCCAGGAGTCGTTGTCCGCGATCGAAGCGCACGCCGGCGCGCTGCTCGGCGAGGCGGGCGGGCAGCAACCCGCGGGCGCGCTTGTCTCGATCGGCGGCGACCACACGATCGCCTACGCCTTGCTGAAAGCGGTCAACCGGCGCTTCGGCAAGGTCGCCCTGCTGCACTTCGACGCCCACCTGGACACGTGGGACACCTACTTCGGCGAGCCGTTCACCCACGGCACGCCGTTCCGCCGCGCCGCCGAGGAAGGGCTGTTCGACCAGGACGCGTCGATCCACGTCGGCATCCGCGGCCCGATCTACTCGCCGCAGGACTACGCCAACGACGCCGAGCTCGGCTTCCGCATCGTCTCGTGCGACGACGTCCAGCGGATCGGCGTCGACGGCGCGGTCGCTCGGATCCGCGAGCGCGTCGGCGACCGGCCGTTGTACATCTCGATCGACATCGACGTGCTCGACCCCGCGCACGCCCCCGGCACGGGGACGCCCGAGATCGCCGGTCTCAGCTCCCGCGAGCTGGTGATGATGCTCCGCGGCCTGGCCGGCCTGAACGTGGTGTCCGGCGACGTGGTCGAGGTCGCCCCGGCCTACGACCACGCCGAGATCACCTCGCTCGCCGCGGCGACCCTGGTCTACGAGCTGATCTGTCTCCTCGCCCGGCGCCCCTGACTGCGCTCGGCCCGTCTCAGCGGCGGAAGCGGTCGGGGGAGAAGGCCGACAGGTCGGCGTCGGCGCGGCCGGTGGTGACCAGCTGGGCGACGGCGTCGGCGGTGGCCGGGGCGAGGGTCAGGCCGTACATCCCGTGGCCGCCGGCGACGACCAGGTTGTCCCACCCCTTCGGGCGGCCGATCAGCGGCAGGCCGTCGGGGCTCATCGGGCGGAGCCCGGCCCACGGGTTGGTCGGCTTCGACCAGTCGAGGTCGAGGAACGCCCGGTACGAGCGGATGATCGAATCGACCCGGCGCTGGTCGAAGCGAGGGTGATCGCCGCCGAACTCCATGGTCCCGCCCAGGCGGATCCGGCCCGGTAGCGGCGTCGCCACGGCGTGGACCTCCTCGGAGATCACCGGATGGGTGAGCCCGGCGTTCTCCGGCAGCACGACGTTGTAGCCCTGGCCGGCGATCACCGGGATGCGCAGACCGAGCAGCCGGCCCATCGCGGCGATGCCGTGGCCCGGGCAGAGCACGACCTGCTGGGTGTCCAGGCGCCCGCGATCGGTGACGATCGCCGCGACGTGTCCGTCGTGGTGCTCGAACGACCGGATGTGGTGGTCGGCGAGCAGCTCGACGCCGCGTGCCGTGAGGACCTCGATCAACGAGTCGACGTAGTCGCCGGGGTCGACCATGTGTTCGCCGGGCAGCAACAGGCCGGCCGTGACGTGGTCGGTGAGCGCAGGGACCAGTGCCCGTGTCTCGGCACCGTCGAGCACGCGGTCGGGCATCGCGACGCCGAACTCGCGCATCGGGCTGAGCCCGTCGAAGAAGTGGTGGGCAAGGCGCGCGTCGTGGAACGGTGCCACCAGCGCGGGCCCGAGGGTGAGGCGCGCCCCGCTCGCCGTGAGCCGGTCGAGGAGCTGTGGCGAGTGCAGGTTCAGCCGGGCCAAGGCGCGCTGCGCCTCGGTGTAGCGCTTCGTCGAGCAAGCCCGGGCGAAGGTGAGGAACCAGCCGACGTTGCGCGGCAGGTGGCGCAGGTGCAGCCGCAACGCGGTGTCCTGCTTGGGAAGCGACCTGATCGCGTTGAGGACCGCGCCCGGGCCGGCGAGCGGGCCGAGGATCGCCGAGCACACCAGCCCGGCGTTGCCGCGGGACGCGCCGCCGCCGAGCGGCCCGTCGTCGATCACCCGGACGGTGGCGCCGGCGTCGTGCAGGAACAGCGCGCTGGTCAGTCCGATCAGGCCGCCGCCGATGACGGTGACGTGTGGGGAGGATGTCGTGGTCATGCGTTCACCGTCGCTCTCGTTCCGAAGGTTCGTGCCCGCCCGCGCATCTCGCTCAGCGCCACCGCGCCGAGCACCAGCGCACCGCCGGCGGCGTCGCGCCAGTGCAGTGACTCGCCGACGACCAACCACGAGAACAGCACGCCGATGACCGGCGTGAGATACAGCGTGACGGCCAGGCGGCTGGCCGGTTGGTTGGAGAGCACGAGGCACAGGAGCATGTAGCTGATCGCCGACCCGACACCGAGGATGGCGACGCCGGCGAGGGCGCGCCACTCGAAGCCGCCGCGAATCATCCCGCGCAGCGGGCCGAGCGCCGCCGGGACGGGCCGGGTGACGTCGTCGCGGTGCAGCAGGTCGAAGATGCACGCCGGAATGGCGAACGCCAGCGCCCCGACCTGGGTGACCGCGGCGACGGCCAGCGGGTGCACGTTCGCCGCCGTGTTGCGGACCATCGCCGTGTACACCGAGAACGCGGTGACCGTGCCGAGCAGCAGGATCACCGGCACAAGCGGCGTGGGTCCCGACGTCTCGGTGAACAGCCCCGACGCGACCAACGCGCCGGTGAAGCCGACGCCGT
>CAZMHG010000440.1:0-3214 GCA_964565975.1 uncultured Ilumatobacteraceae bacterium
TGCGGGGCCAGGCCGCGCTGGGTATACAGGATCTCGCGCAGCTGGATCGGCGAGTTGATGTTGAACGGCCGGCCGACCACCTGCTGCAGCGTCGCCCCGAGCCGCTCGACCTCGGTCGAGAGGTAGTCGTTCAGCCGGCGCAGTTCGGCGACGTCGACCGCGATCCCGACGTGCTCCATCCGGGCCAGGACGCCGACGAGCGGGTTCTCGATCTCGCGGTACAGCTGGCGCATGCCCTGCAGGTCGAGCGCCGACTCGATCGCCGCAGCCAGCAGGTGCACCCCGAGGGCCTGGCGCGCCGACTGACGCGGCGTGTCGGTGTCGCCGCTGAAGTCGAGCTGGCCCATCTCGGCCGCCGAACCCTGCGGGACGACGCTGGCGGTGTACTTCTCGACCAGGGCGGGGAGCGCGTAGTTGACCTCGGCCGGGTCGATCAGGTACGCGGCGATCGCCGTGTCCAGCGCCAGGCCGGACAGGTCGAACCCGTGGCGCAGCATGGCGCGCATCAGCGGCTTGGCGTCGTGGGCGCGCACCCGTGGGTGTGCGGCCAGCGCGGCCAATGCCGGGCCGGCGGTGGCCACGGGTTGGGGCAGCCAGGCCACGTCGGCCGCAGCGGCGTCACGCACGACGGCCAGGCCGAGCAGCTCGGAGCGGCCCGGGGTGCCGGCCCACGTGGCGTCCAGGTCGACGACGTCGAGCCCGGCGATCAGCGCCGCGGCAGCGTCGGCGTCGTCGACCACGGTGACCTCGGCCTCGAGCACCGTGACCTCGGCCGAGCGCGTAGTGGTCGCCGCGCCGATCGACGCGAGGGCGTCGTGCAGACGGTCGCGCAAGGCGCGGAACTCGAGGAAGTCGAACAGCCGCTTGACTTCGGCGTCGTCGGGGTGGATGCCGAGGTCGGCCAGGTCGACCTGCACCGGCGCGTCACGGCGCAGCACCATCAGGTCGAAGTTGCGCCGCGCCCGATCCTGGAACTCGACGAGATTGGCGCGCAGCTTGGGCGTCTGAGCGTCGACGTTGGCGAAGATGCCGTCGAGCCCGCCGTAGGTGTTGATCAGCTTGGCCGCCGTCTTCTCGCCCACGCCGGGAACGCCCTCGAGGTTGTCGCTGGGGTCGCCGCGCAGCGCGGCGTACTGCGGGTACAGCGCCGGGGTGACGCCGGTGCGCTCGGCAATGCCGGCCTCGTCGTACAGCGCGTAGTCGCTGACACCACGGCGGTTGTACAGGACCCGGACGTGGGGGTCGTCGACCAGCTGATACGTGTCCCGGTCGCCGGTGACGATGATCACGTCGTGGTCCTGCGCCTTGGCCTGCTCGGCGACGGTGGCGATGATGTCGTCGGCCTCCCAGCCGGCCAGCTCGACCGTGGTCACGTGGAGCACGGACAGCACCTCGCGCACCAGCCCCATCTGCTGGCGCAGGATGTCCGGGGCGGCCTCGCGCTGGGCCTTGTACTCGGCGTGCGACTGGTGGCGGAACGTCGGCTCGGGCCGGTCGAAGGCGACCATGATCCCGTCGGGACGGTGGTCCTTGACCAGGTTGATCAGCATCGAGGTGAACCCGAACACTGCGTTGGTGACCTGCCCGCTGGCAGTGGCCATGTCCGTGGGGAGGGCGAAGTACGCCCGGTACGTGAGCGAGTTGCCGTCGAGGAGCAGCAGCTTCACAGCCGGAGCGAGCCGTCGAGGATGCGCTCGGCGACGTCACGCATGCGCGACCGCTCGCTCATCGCGGTTCGCTGGATGAACGCGAACGCGTCGCCTTCCTTCATGCCGTGCTCGTCGATCAGCACACCCTTGGCGCGGTCGATCACCTTGCGCGCCTCGAGCTGCTCGCCGAGCGCGTCGACCTCGCCCGACAGCTGCTGCAGTTCGCGGAAGCGGCCCATCGCGACCTCCATCGCCGGGATCAGGTCGCTCTTCTGGAACGGCTTGACGAGGTACGCCAACGCACCGGCGTCGCGGGCCTCTTCGATCACCTCGCGCTGGCTGAACGCGGTGAGCATCAGCACGCCGCAGATGCGCTCGGCGCTGATCACCTTGGCCGCCTCGAGACCGGTGAGGTGCGGCATCTTGATGTCGAGGATCGCCAGATCCGGCTTGAGGCTGCGGACCAGGTCGATCGCCTGGTCGCCACGGCCTGTCTCGCCGACGACCTCGTACCCCTCTTCTTCGAGGGTCTCGCGCAGGTCGAGACGGATGATCGCCTCGTCCTCGGCGATCACAACCCGGATCGTCATCGTGCATGTCCTTTCGGCCGGGAGCTCACCCCAATTCAACCAGAGGGGTGCGCGCCGCGGGCACGCCGGGTGCGGGGTGCCGCGACCGAACCCGGTCAGCGCGCGCTGCAGAACGCGTCGACGAGCCGGCGCACGACCTGCACGCAGCGGTCCAGCTGGGCCGCTTCGATCGATTCGTCGGGGCGGTGCGCGTCGGCGATGTCGCCGGGGCCGCAGATCATCACCGGCAGACCGAGCGCATCGGTGAGCAGCCCGCCCTCCGTGCCGTAGCCGAGCGTCGTGGACGATCCGCCGTCGATCACCCGGACCGCGGTGGCGAACGCCGCGCCGGTCACGTCGGTGTTCATCGCCGGGTATGCGGTGGTGAGCGTGCACGTCGCACCGCCGCCGACCGCGGCGAGCCGCGCGTGGACCGCGGAAACCGCGTCGTTCACCGGCACAAGGACCTGACCGGGGTCGTGGTCCGCGTCGTGGCGCACCTCGAAGGTGACGTCGCACGCCGCGGCGATGACGTTGGCCGCGGTTCCGCCGTGGATCGTGCCGCAGTTCAGCGAGTACGGCGGCATCTCGCCATCGGGCACCCGCGGCGCACCCGCCTGCACGGCACTGATCGCCGCGACCACCTCGGCGGCGCCGGCGATCGCGCTGGGCATCGACGCCGCCCTGCCGGAGTGCGCGTCGGCGGCACGGACGCACAACTCGTACAGCTGCTTGCCGAGATGGGCGTGACGCGGACGCATCATCGTCGGCTCGCCGACGACCACCAGCTCCGGCCGCAGCACCGGCGAACCGGCGAGGACCGGCAGGATGTCGCGCACGCCCTGGCAGCCGATCTCCTCGTCGTAGGACGCAACCACGTGCACGGGCGCGACGAGCTCGCGCGGATCGACCGACGCCAGGGCGACGAGCGTCGCGGCGAAGAAGCCCTTCATGTCGGCGGCGCCACGGCCGCGCAACCGGGTGCCCGTCTGGACC
>CAZMHG010000441.1:0-3205 GCA_964565975.1 uncultured Ilumatobacteraceae bacterium
CCTTCCGCTTCAACTCGTCCGGCCGGGTGCGCCCGGCGATGACGCACGTCCGCCGGATCGTCGGGATCAGCACCTACGGTTCGCCGCGCACGTACGTCAGGTTGATCAACGACAACGGTCGGCGGATGTTGCACCGCGCCCTGTTGCTCAGCTGCGGCTGGCGGACGCGCCGCACGTGGCTGGCGCTGTACGCGATGGACACCACGAGCGCGGCACAACGCCAGGCGTTCCTCGAGCGCATCCGCAGCGAGGCCCGGTCGTGGTAGCCCGACGGGTCTACGTCGTGGTGTGCCATCCGCGGGCGGACAGCTTCACCGCCGCCGTCGCCGCGACGGTGCGCAACGCGTTCGGCGACCGGGAGGTGCGGGTCAGCGATCTGTACGCCGACGGATTCGACCCGGTGATGAGCGCCGAGGAACGCCGCACGCACCAGGACCCGCCCGATGGGAAGTCGGCGATTGCTGCCTACGCCGAGAACCTGCGGTGGTGCGATGCGCTGGTGTTCGTCCACCCGACGTGGTGGAGCGGCCAGCCGGCGATGCTCAAGGGCTGGATCGATCGGGTCTGGGTGCAGGGTGTGGCCTGGACGCTGCCGCCGGGTGCGAACCGGATCCGCGGTGAGCTGAGGAACATCCGCCGGATCGTCACCGTGACCACGCACGGGTCGTCGAAGCTGATCAACGCGCTCGAGGGCGAGGGCGGCAAGCGTGTCGCCAGCCGTGCGCTACGGGTCCTGTGCTCGCCCCGCGCCCGGGTCACCTGGCTCGCGCTCTACGGCGTCGACCGTCGCGGCCCGTCCCGCCGGGCCGCGTTCCTGCGACGAGTGGACCGCCGCCTCCGCCGCCTGTAGCGCCCGCAACGCCGCGCGCGACCCGACCGCAGCCCGGCCACTGCCCACCCCGCCGCGGCGTCACCCGGCCACAGGTCCTGCCACGGCCAGCCGCCCCGGCACCGGCCGGCGAGCAGTGCGTCACGACCAGCATTGCGTCACGGACGATTCGGCACGCCCCGTTCGGCACGGGCCCCGGTGGCCATCGCGTCACGGACGATTCGGCACGGCCGGCGACCGACTATCGGGCCCGGTCGAGGGTGGTGACGACTTCGAGGTGGGTGGTGTTGGGGAACAGGTCGAGGACCTCGGAACGTGCGTGGCGGTAGCCGGCGGCAGCCAGCAGGCCGACGTCGCGGGCCATCGACACGGCATCGCAGCTGACCAGGACGATCCGTTCGGGTGTCGCGGCGACCACGGCGGCGACGCCGTCCTTGCCGAGTCCGGCGCGGGCCGGGTCGGCGATGACCAGCGGATGCGGTGTCGGCCGCCACGACTCGACGGCCGACTGCACGACGGTGGCCGGACGGTCGCGCAGGTTCCAACGAGCATCGGCCACCGAGGAGGGCGACTGCTCGACCAGCGTCACGGGCCCCGTGGCGACGGCCGCAGCGAACAGTCCGACCCCGCCGTAGGCGTCGACCAGCGGGCCGGCGGCGAACTGGGCCGCGGCGCGGCGCACGGCATCGACGAGCAACTCGGCGGCCCACGGTCCCGACTGGAAGAACGATCCGGCGGATACGCGCAGTTCGGTGCCGGCGACCACCTCGGTGAGCGACGCGTCGGGCCCCACGCCGGTCCCCGCAGGCACCTCGCCGACGTGGACGTCACCGTGGGCGAGCACCGTGGACGCTCCCGTCGCCGCCGAGACACGCAGCGTGAGGTCACCGTTGCCACGCACGCGGACTGCGCCACGCAGCGAGTCGAGTGCCGGATGGGCGACCAGGCAGTGACCGATGGCGACCACCTCGTGTGCCCGCTCACGGCGCAATCCCAACCGACCGCCGGCCACCGCCAGGCGCATCGTCGTGCGATAGCCGGCCTCGCCGGCGCGACCACCGGCCACCACCGCAGCCTCGGGCAGCTTGGCCGTACGGCGCAGCGCGTCCACGGCCACGGCCACCTTCCACTCGAGCTGTGCGTCAGGTTCGACGTGCTGCCATCCGCATCCGCCGCACCCGGCGAGCACTTCGGGGCACGGCGGCGTGCGGCGCGACGGCGATGCGGTGATCACCTCGGCGACGCTGCCGCGGGCGAAGTCCCGCTTGGTCTCCCCCACCGCGACGACCACGTCCTCACCCGGCAGTGCACCGTGCACGAACACCACCCGGCCGTCCGCCAGCCGGGCAACGCCGTCCCCGCCCGCGGCGATGCGCTCGACATGCACGTGTTCGCGCGGCGCAGGGCCGATCTCCCGACCGGGCGCGATGCGACGGCGGTCGGGCCGGCGTGGCGCTGGCACCGGTGTCAGCGTCCCGAGGCGCGTATCGCCTCGGCGTCGGCGATGACGGCCGAGCGAACACCGCGCCCCGTGGCGAACAGCAACTGCTTGGCGATGACCGCGCCGAGCAGCACGAGCAGGCCGATCGTCAGTGGGCCGACCAAGGCGCGCAGCAGCGAGAACCGCGACTCGGTCATCCCGGAGAACGTGCCCGAATCGACGGGCCCGCCACTGGGCAGCAGCGTCCGGATCGAGTCCTCGACGGTCGGGCACGGCGTGTCGGTGTCGTTCACGCCGACCACGGCATCTCCGCCGAACAGCGGTGCCGCGGCGCGGACCTTGGAGTACAGCACGCCCTTGGACGGCGCGGCACCGACGACGTACGTCTGGCCGACGTGCAAGAAGCGCGTCTCGTCGGCGTAGTGGACGTCGATCAGGCGACCCTTGATGTACGGCTTGAGGTCGCCGTAGCGGGCCATCACCAGGCTGAAGCGTGCCGCGGTGCCGCTGTTGGCCACGAGCTTCGCCTCGAACACCACGCGGGCCGCAGCCGGAGACGGGCACCCGGCCGGAACCGGGATGAGCGGGCTGAGTGCGCCGCTGCGCGGCTGGATCGGGTTGGGCACCTGCGGGGTCGCCGCGCGGGCGAACCCGGCCCCGGAGCACACCAGGACGGCGGCGGCGACAGCAGTCAGCAACAGGGCGCGGAGGGCGCCCGTGAGGTCGAACGCCCGCCCGGCGCGCACACGGTGCACGCGGGGCGCCACACGTCGCCGGCCACCAACCATGGGGACGACGATACTTGCCCGTCGTCCGCCATCCCGGGCACTGCCACGGCGGCGACGCTCGCCGCGCCGGCGCGGCAGGCACCCGTGACGGGTCACGCCGGCGAGCCCACGTCGTGGATCAGTTCGAGGCGGGTGGTTTTGGTGCCG
>CAZMHG010000442.1:0-3205 GCA_964565975.1 uncultured Ilumatobacteraceae bacterium
GTCGCATCGGTCACCAAACCGATCTCGGCGTGGGCGACGCTGATCGCCGTCGAGGAAGGCACGGTCGCGCTGGATCTGCCCGTGGCCGGGCCCGGCGACCGCGGCACGGTGACGCTGCGCCACTTGCTGGCCCACGCCTCGGGATTGCCGTTCGACGGCACCACGCCGGTCGCGCCGCCCGGGACGCGACGGATCTACAGCAACAGCGGCATCGAGCGCGCCACCGACGCCGTCGCCACCGCCGCCGCCATGCCCTTCGCCACGTACCTGGACGAGGCCGTGCTCCGGCCGCTGGGCATGCGTGCCACGGCGCTGCGCGGCTCGCCGGCCCACGGTGTGTTCGCCCCGATCGGCGATCTGGCTCGGTTCGCCGCAGAGTTGTTCGACCCGACGCTGATCTCCCGCGACACGTCAGCCGAGGCCACCGCCGTGCAGTTCCCCGGATTGGCCGGGATCGTGCCATCGGTCGGCAGGTTCGATCCGTGCGACTGGGGGCTCGGCGTCGAGCTGAAGGGCAACAAGCATCCCCACTGGATGGGAACGACCAACGCGCCGGCCACGTTTGGACACTTCGGCGGTTCCGGTACGTTTCTGTGGGTGGATGTGGGGGCACGCACCGCAGTTTCCGTGTTGACGGACCGCCGGTTCACCGATTGGGCTGCCGACGCCCTCACGCTGTGGCCGGCGTTCAGCGACGCAGTCCTGGCCGAGGTGGGCAGCGGGCATGACGGGGACCGTGGATGAACTTCGACGCCGGTGACCGGATCCGCTGGGCAGCAACCGGCGAGGACGGCCTGCCGCTCGTCCGCTACGGGTTCGTCGGCGGACAGGGCCGCCACGACGGCCCGGTGGTGGTCATCCTCGACGGCGAGATCAAGCCCCAGGTCGTCCAGGACCACGAGTTGCAGATCGTCACGATCGGCAACCTCGAACTGATCCTGCCCGGCGCAGACCTGATCAGCGACCCCGAGCTACGCCAAGGTCTGCTGTCGCTGTGGCAGGCCGAAGCCGACACCGCCGGCCTCGCCGTCGAGCACGTCCACCCCATCAGCGAGTGCCGCTGCGGCGGGATGCCCCTCGCCGAGTTGCACAGCTGCGGCGAGCGCTACGTGCTGCATGCGATCCAGGTCGAGGGCGAGGACGACATCGTCCACCTGCGCGCCGTTCTGCACCGCGAGTAGGCAAGTACGACCCCCCGCCGCGGTCGGGTGAGCGACCTCGGCCCAAGCGGGTCAGTTCGGGTACTTCTTGTCGCAGGCCGCGAGGTCGTTGTTCAGCCCGAGGTTGAAGTCCTGGAGCAGGTGATCGAGGATCGAGCCGTTGATCACCACACCCTCGGCTCGCTCGACCTGGGCGACGACGTCTGCCTGGATCTTGCCCTTGTCGTCGGGGTGCAACTGCTGGCGCATGATGTTGTAGAGCACGCCGGTGACGCAATAGGCGTACGGCTCGGTCAACCCGTTCGGGTCCTTGGCCATGTCGACGTTGCGATCGATGCTCTGCAGCCGGTGCGCCAACGCGTGGGCGACGATGAAGATGACCTTGCGCGGGTGCTGCACGTACTGGCTCCACAGCACGTCCTGACCGATGTAGATCTGGTCGTCCTCGCGGCAGTAGATCATCCCGGTGCTGCCGACCTGCAGGTCGGTGCCGTCCGGGTTCTTGCAGGCCGTCACGCTGGCGTTGCCGAAGTGGCCCTTGAGCATCACCCAGTCCTTGGGTGACAGCCGCTCGATCAGCGCAGGCGCCGAGGAGAACGACTGCTTGTACTCGTCGACAGCCGCGCCGAGCACGCTGAGCGCGTCGTCATAGGCCCAGCAACCGAGCTCGTAATCACACTGCTCGGCGGTGGCCACCGTGGGCGCCGGAGGCGCGGTGGACACCGGCTGGACCGGAACCTGGTGGGTGGGGCCGGCCACTGCCAGGCCGGCAGATCCGAGCACACCGCCGACGAGGGCGATGGTCGCGACGATCCGTGACGTCTTCACAGCTGGTCTCCTTCGGGCAGCGGTGTGGGATGGGTCAGATCAGCGGGTGATCCGGCATGAACGAGTTGCACGCCTTCAGCCCGTTCTTCAGCCCGGTGTTGAACGACTCCTGACGCTCGACCATCGTGCCGTGGTCGCGGTACGGCGTGGCCTCGCTGCTGCCGACCTCGCTGAGCACTCGATAGGCGTCGTCGACGTCGTCGGTCGAGTTGATCTTGTCGTTGCCCAGCGCCCACTTGGCGAAGGAACCGGCGAAGCAGTCGGCCTGGTCCTCGATCGCCACGCTCCATGCGGGGTTGGCCACACCGAGCGGGACACCGGCCAACGCCTGGGCGTGATGCCCGATCTCGTGGGCGATGCCGGCCAGCGCGCCGCCGTCGCCCTGCAGGATGTAGAACGCCCACAGCCGATCCTGGCCGATGTACACCTTCTGGTCGGCCGGGCAGTAGAAGTACGAGGCCAGATCCGCATCGCCACAGGCCGACGACTCGGTCGTGCGCGTCGGGACGTACTCCCAGCCGGCCGGCAATGGCTTGCTGTTCTGGTACTCGAAGTGCCAGAACTCCTCGATGATCGGGACGACCTGCTTGTAGAACTCGATGATGTTGTCGTACGTGTAGCAGTACTGGGCATCCGTACAGGCCGGGGGCTGGGTCGACCGCGACGCCGACTGCGACGCCGACTGGGCGGGCGCCGGGGCTGCGTGCACCGACGGCGAGGCCGTCGCCGCTGCTGGCACCACCGCCACGGTCAGGACTGCACAGGCTGCTGCCGCGATCGCGGCCGCCCTCCGACGCATCACGCTCACGCCCATCCCCCTTGATGTCTCGCGACAGCCGATCACCGGCTTCGAGCGCAGACTACACAGCGCCGACCGGCGACCCGCATCCACCGGAACGCGGGTTCAGGAGAGGCGTTCGACGATCATCGCCAGGCCTTGCCCGCCGCCGACGCACATCGTCTCCAAGCCGTATCGGGCGTCGCGGACCTGCATGCCGTGGATCAACGTCGTCATGATCCGCGCTCCGGTCTGGCCGAACGGGTGGCCGAGGGCGATCGCACCGCCATGGACGTTGAGCTTGTCCATCGAGATGCCCAGATGCTTCGCCGACGGGATGACCTGGGCGGCGAACGCCTCGTTGATCTCGACCAGGTCGATGTCGTCGATGGTCAGTCCGGCGCGGCTGAGCGCCTGGCGGCTGGCGGCGATCGGGCCG
>CAZMHG010000443.1:0-2763 GCA_964565975.1 uncultured Ilumatobacteraceae bacterium
CCCGCTGCTCGGGCGCGAGGCGCGCACCAAGCAGTCCCGCGTCCTGTTGGCGCCAACCGTCAACCTGCACCGCTCGCCGCTGTCCGGGCGCAACTTCGAGTGCTTCAGCGAGGACCCGTTCCTGTCCGGCTCGATGGCTGCGGCGTACGTGCGCGGCGTGCAGTCCGAGGCGGTGATCACCACCGTCAAGCACTTCGTCGGCAACGAGGCCGAGACCGACCGCTGGACGAGCAACTCGATCATCGACGACCGAGCGCTGCGCGAGCTGTACCTGGTGCCGTTCGAGATGGCCGTCCGGGAAGGCGGCACGCTCGGGATCATGACCGCCTACAACCGGCTGAACGGTGAGTGGTGCACGAACCAGCGCTGGCTGCTGCACGATCTGCTGCGCGGCGAGTGGGGCTTCGAAGGGTTCGTCACCACGGACTGGATGGCTGGTGCCGACACGGTGCTCGCCGCGCAGGCCGGGCTGGACGTGGAGATGCCGGTCGGCAACCGTGCGTACGGCAGCGTGCTGGCGACGGCGGTGCACAACGGCTGGGTCTCCGAGGCCGCTCTCGACACGCTGGCGACGCGGATGTTGGCGACCTTCGAGCGGATCAACGCATGGTCCGACGAGCGTGGTGCCGAGCAGTCGATCGACCTCCCCGAGCACCGCGCCCTGGCCCGCCGGGCGTCGGCCGCGGGCATGGTCCTGCTGCGCAACGAGCCTGTCGGCGGGGTGCCGTTGCTGCCGCTCGACGCCAGCAAGGTCGACTCGATCGCGGTGATCGGACCGAACGCCAGTCGCGCCCAGATGATGGGCGGCGGCTCGGCGAACCTGCGCCCGTTCCATCGCACCAGCCCGCTGACGGCGCTGCGCAGCCGCGTCGGCGACCACATCGAGGTGACCTACTCGCGCGGCTGCTCGATCGACAAGTCGGCGCCGCTGCTCTCCGGCGACGAGTTGCGTTCCCCCGACGGCGGGCAGGGCTTGCGCGTCGAGGTCTTCGGCAACGACTCGTGGTCCGGCGAGCCGCTGTCCGTGTCCAACCGGGACACCAGCCGGTTGATGTTCGGCGAGGACGGCCTGCCGGTCGACGGGTTCTCGCTCCGTGCGACGACGCTGTTCACCCCGACCGAGTCGGGCACGTTCACCTTCGAGCTGATCCAGGTGGGCGCGGCGCGGGTGCTGCTCGACGGCGAGACCGTGCTCGACGGGATCGCCAACCCGCCGGCGCCGGGGAGCGCGTTCTTCGGGTTCGGCGCCGGCCCGGTCGTGGCCGACCGCGAGCTGGTTGCCGGCCAGACCTACGAGGTGCGCATCGAGCTGCGCGGCGGCAAGGTGACGATGTTCGCCGGGTGCGACGTCGGCGTCCGCCGGCCGATCGCTGCCGACGCGATCGAGCAGGCCGCCGCGGCCGCCGCTGCGGCCGACGTGGCGGTGGTCGTCGTCGGCACGAACGACGACTGGGAGACCGAAGGCGAGGACCGCACGACGCTGGCCCTGCCCGGCCGCCAGGACGAGCTGGTGCGCGCGGTGCTCGCCGCCAACCCGTCGACGATCGTGGTCGTCAACACCGGTGCGCCGGTGACGATGCCGTGGGCCGGCGAGGTCGCCGCGGTCCTGCAGGCCTCGTTCGGCGGGCAGGAGCTGAGCGAGGCCCTCGTCGACGTCCTGTTCGGCGACGTCGATCCGGGTGGCCGCCTGCCGACGACGTACCCGCAACGCATCGAGCACACGCCGAGCTACGGCAACTTCCCCGGAGACAACGGCGCGGTCCACTACGCCGAGGGCGTCTTCGTCGGGTACCGCTGGTACGACTCGCGCCACCTCCCCGTGCTGTTCCCGTTTGGCCACGGCCTGTCGTACACCAGCTTCCAAGTCGAGGCGCCCGAGTTGACGCCGGCGTCGGTCAGCGCAGCCGACCTTGCCGACGGTGCGCGGGTCGACGTCTCGGTGCGCGTGACCAACACCGGGTCGCGCCCCGGCTCGGAGGTCGTGCAGTGCTACGTGCGCCCGCGTCAATCACGCGTGGTCCGCCCGGACCAGGAGCTGAAGGCGTTCGCCAAGGTCACGCTCGCGCCCGGCCAATCGGCGCGGGTCACGATGTCACTCACCGACCGGGCGTTCGCCTACTGGGACCCGGGCCAGCCGGAGTGGCCCGACGTGCAGGCCCGTTCGGCGTCCACGTTGCCCCAGCTGCAGGCCGTGCAACGGCGGACCGATGCCGGGTGGACGATCGACCCGGGCACCTACGACGTCGTCGTCGCCCGTTCGTCGGCCGAGCCGCTGCACACGGCGTCGCTGACGATCAGATGACCGGTCGCCGACGACCGGTCGCCCATCGGCCGGCGCCGATGGCCGGACGCACCTGACCCGTCGCCGATGGCTCGCACGCTGATCGCCATGACGGATCGGGCCAGACTGGGTTGATGCACGGCCCGCGCCGTCGGACGATCGGACGCCTGGCGCGGCGCGCCCTGGCTCAACCGGCCGTCCCGATCCTGGTGATGGCGAGCATCGCCCAGGCGGTGCGCGCCGACTGGTTGAACGTCGCCGTGTTCGCTGCCGGTGCGGCGATCATCGCCTGGGACGCGCGCCGGGCCGATCGGCCGCCCGGCGCGTTGCGTCCGCTCACCGCGCGGCAACGAGCGACGATGCTCGCCGTCGCCGCCGCCGGCGGTGTCGCTGCCGGTCTGGTCGGTCAGCGGTCGCCGTGGCTGCACGCCGGGTTCGGTGCCGTGGGTCTTGCCGTTGCTGTCGTCGTGCTGGGCCCGCCC
>CAZMHG010000443.1:2773-3202 GCA_964565975.1 uncultured Ilumatobacteraceae bacterium
GGCAGCCGATGCCCGCAGCGCCGGTGCCGGCCGACACGCGCAGCGGGCGCCCCTGGCTGGCGCTGCTGCTGGCGCTGGCCCTGGTGGAGCTGGGGGCGTTCGCCAGCCAGAGCGATCCGCAGACCACCAACCCGGACGCGCCGACGCTGTCGAGCGCGGTCGAGCCGCTGTTGTCCGGCGGTGTCGCCCGCGGGGTGCTCGTCGGGCTGTGGGTGCTCGCCGGTTGGTGGCTGGTCCGCCGCGTGCGCGCCGGGGTGCACGAGTGACGGCGGCGATCGCTGCGATGGCGGCATTCAGCTGGGCCTACGTCACCTTCGGTGCCGCCGCCGTGGCGATGGCGGTGCTCGCCCGGTCGGGGGCGCGGTGGGTCGCCCCGTTCGGGCGGGCAGTGACCAAGGCGATGCGTCACCGCAGCACCCGGCTCGGCCT
>CAZMHG010000444.1:0-3200 GCA_964565975.1 uncultured Ilumatobacteraceae bacterium
CGTCCATGTGGATGATGCTGACAGGTGACCCGTCGGTCGTCGCCGTGACCCGGAGCCGGATCCAGTTGAGGCCGGTCATGTCGACCACCTGCTCGCGGATCGCCAACCCGTTGCCGCCGACCTCGGCCAGCACGGACCAGCCGGCGTCCGGTGCCGCCGGCCCGCTTGGCGCAGCGTTGCCTTCGATGACGTAATCCTTCGGGGCGCCGACCACCGGGTCGGTGCAGCACTGGTACGTGCCCGACGCGTTGTACCAGATGACATCGACCTTGGTGCGTCGATCTGCTGGTACCGCTGACAGGTCGTAGGCGATCCATTGCGCCGCTGCCGCGGTGGGTGCCGACGCCGACTGCCAGGCGTTGTTGAGCGTGTCGTAGGCCTGATTGTCGGCGACCGAGTAGGACCGGTTGGCGAACGCCGCCGGCTTGTCGGCCGCCGCGCTCGAGGCGTAGACCGGCACGTCGTTGCTGATCACCGGCATCGCCCGTGGTGGGGCGGCCTGCGCAGCGGCGTGTTCGGCGGCCGGCAGCGCGCCGGCGCCCAGCGCGAGCAGGGCAGAGGCGACGAGCGCGGCACGGCAGCGGAGAGGTTGCGACATGTGGACGAGACCCAAGGGTACGAGGCCGCGGGACCGCGGCCTGGGCGGACAGCGGAAGCTATCAGCGCTGCGACGGGCCGTCCGAAAGCCGCTGCGCACACCAGGCGAGGGGGATCGAGCAGAGCATCACGAAGGTGGCCGCGACGTTGACGAACTGGGGGTCCTTCAGGCGGGTGATCCGGTCGTAGATCCACTGCGGCAAGGTCCGCAGCCCCGCGCCCGAGGTGAACGTGGTGACGACGATCTCGTCGAAGCTGAGGGCGAACGCGAGGATCCCCCCGGCGAGCAGCGCCGAGCGCACCAGCGGGAACGTGACCAACCGGAACGTCTGGCTGCCGTGTGCACCCAGGTCGGCCGAGGCCTCGAGCAGGTTCGGTGACAGCCGGCGCAGCCGCGCGAGCACGTTGTTGAACGCGATCACGATGCAGAACGTCGCGTGGGCGATGACCACGGCGTGGAAGCCGAAGCCGATCTGGAACGAGAACAGCCACAGGTCGATCCGGCGCGAGAAGCTGTTCTGGAAGGCGATCGCGGTGACGATGCCGGGCAGGGCGATCGGCAGGACCATCAGGAACGACACGGCGTTGCGTCCGAAGAAGCGGTAGCGCTGCATCGCGAACGCGGCCAGCGTGCCCAGGATCAGGGCGATGAGCGTGGCGACCGCGGCCACCTTCACCGACACCAGGAGCGCCTCGCGTGGCCCATCCGAACGCCAGGTCTCGCCCCACCACCTGGTGGTCCATCCCGCCGGCGGCCAGTTGATCGACTTGGCGGTGTTGAACGACAGGCGGATCACCGCCAGCAGCGGCGCGTACAGGAACGCCAGGGTCAACGCGGTGATCGCGCCAAGGACGACCTTGGTCGCCGCCGACGTGCGCATCAGCTGTCGTCCATCCCGCCGAGGCGGCGCACGGCGAACAAGAACCCGACGATGATCACCAGCGGCCACAGGGTGATCGCCGCGGCGAGCGGCTGGTTGGGGGTCAACAGGGTGCGCTCGATCTGGTTGCCGAGCATCTGCACCCGGCCCTCGCTGACGACCTTGGGAATGATGTAGTCACCGAGCGAGAGCGAGAACGTGAAGATCGACCCGGCGGCGAGGGCCGGCACCAGGCTGGGCGTGACCACGCTGGTGAACGTGCGCCACGGCTTGGCGCCCAGGTCGCCGGACGCCTCGAGCAGCGACGTCGGCAGCCGTTCGACGCCGGCGTACACCGGCAGGATCATGTACGGCAACCACAGGTACGTCAGCGAGAGCACGACGGCGATCCAGCCGTAGCCCGGCGTCCACCCAAGGGTCGACTCGACCAGGCCACCGCTCTTCACCGCGCCGAACTTGGCCGACGGCCGCAGGATCGTCTTCCACGCATAGGCCTTGACCAGATACCCGGCCCACAACGGCATCAGGAAGGCGACCACGAGCACCCGCCGAAAGCGGCGCGGCACGACCCGCCCGGTGAAGAAGCCCACCGGAACGGCGATGCACATGCTGACCAGGGTGACGACGACGGCGACGCCCGCACTCTGGGCGAGCGTCTTGAGGAACTCCCATCGGGTGACCGCCTGGCGCACGTTGTCGAGCGTCAGCGGCGTCGCCGGACGGTGGGACCCGGGGTCGACGCTGAAGAACGCCGTCGCGACGAGCAGCACCAGCGAGCCGATGTACAGCACGACGAGCCAGGCCAGCGGCGGGCCGAGCAGTGCCCCCATCGCCGCCCAACGGCGGGTGAAGAACTGGTTCACCCGGCGCAGCGCCGACGCCGGACGGCCACCGGCCGCGGGCGTCATGCCCGCGGCCGGTGTCGCCAGGTTCAGCTGCGCAGCTTGGTCCAAGCCTCGACCCACTTGGCGTACGGCACGCAGGTGACGTCGGTACGCCCGTCACGGCACTGCTCGGTCGCGGTGGTCCAGTACCAGACGTCCTTGAAGTACGTCTCGTCGTTGGCGTGGAACGTCGTGCAGTGGTTGGGGTCGGAGGTCAGCGCGCACGCGTCGGCGTTGGACGGTGCTTCGCCGAAGTACTCGGCGACCTGCGCGTTGGCCCACGGCGAGGTGATCCAGTCCATCCACAACTTCATGCAGTTCGGGTGCTGGGCCTTGCTCGACAGCATCCACGTGTCGGACCAGCCGGTCGACCCTTCCTTCGGCTTGACCGCGTCGATCTTGGCACCCTCGGCCTTGGCCAGGTTGACGATGACCTGCCACGTCGTGCCCGCCAGGACGCTTCCGCCGGTGAGCGCCGACTGCTGGTCGGCGTAGTTGCTCCAGTACTGACCGACGAGCCGCTTCTGCGCGTTCAGCAGGGCTACCGCCGCGTCGAACTGGGTCTGGTCGAGCGCGTATGGGTCCTTGATCCCCAGCTCGGGCTTGGTCGCCATCAGGTACAGCGCGGCATCGGCGATGTAGATCGGGCTGTCGTAGATCGACACCGCGCCGTCGGCCGGCGTGCCGCCGTCGAACACCACGCTCCACGAATCCGGAGCGGTGGGGAACGCCTCGGTGTTGTACACCAGCAGGTTGGCGCCGTAGCCGTGCGGCAGGCCCATCGGCTTTCCGTCGACCGAGTTCCACGGCTGCAGCTTGAGCTTGTCCCAGATCTTGG
>CAZMHG010000445.1:0-3164 GCA_964565975.1 uncultured Ilumatobacteraceae bacterium
CGTACGACAGCGACGTCGTGTTCGTGCGTCGCCGTCCCGATCACCACCTGCCGCAGCTTTGCCCAATCGCTCGTGCTCACGTGTGCCCTCCTGGGATGTGCCGGTCCGGTTGCCCTGCCCTCCCAAGATTACTTCATCAACAGAAGTGCCGGTGTACGCGGACCGGGGCTAGTCACGGCAGCAGGTCGTCGCCCAGCCCGGCCGTCCACCGACCCCAGTCGGTCGTCATCCACATCTCGGCGATCAACCCGGCGGCGATGCGCATGTGGATGAGGCAGCGCGGCTCGACGGCCAGCGTCACAAACTGGCCGCTGCCGGAGGCGCGCAACACGTCGAGCGGCGGGCGCGGCCCATGGACGGCGACGTTGGCGTCGATCAGCGCCAGGTACCCCCATCGATCGGTGACGGCGCGGTCGAGGTGCAACCGGAACGAGGTCGCCAGCGTGAGGGCGACCTCGTCGGTCGCGCCGTCGATGGCGACCAGCGCCATGTGATGACACGCGGTGTGAACGTTCGCCGCGGCCACCGCGTCCATCGAGGTGCCCGCAGAGGTGCAGGCACCGGCCGTGCCGATGTCGTCCGGGTCCGCCATCGGGCGGAGTGTACATCGGGTGTTAGTCAGCTTCTGACTATCGACCAAGCTGGCCCGCACCGACACGTCATAGGATCGCGGGCAGCCGACTGGACCGGGCCGAGGAGCGGGAGCGGTCTGGATGGACGGAGCAGGAGCCTGGATGGACGCAGCAGGAGCCGGAATGTACACACCGCAGGACCTTCAACGGCTGGCGCTCGAAGCCACCGTCGACGGCGTGCCCGGTGTCCTCGTGCGCACCCTGGCGACGGCCGGGTTCGGCCCGCGCCCGCCGCTGGAGTCGCTGCTCATCCTGGACGACGGCCGCCGCGCCGGGTCGATCCTGGGCGGGCGGCTCGACCCGTCGATCGACGACGCCGTCACCGACCTCGGTCCGGCCGGACGCCAGGCGGTCCGTGTCGGGATCTCCGACGTCGGCTCGCCCGGCAGCTGCGCGGGCACTGCGGAGGTGCTCGCCCAGCGCGTCGACCAGCTTCCGGCGCGGTACTGGGCGCCGGCCGACCCGCCCGACGTCGCCGCGACGCTGTTGGACTCCCCCCTTGGCGCCACGATGATCGTCACCGCCGACGGCGCGTGCGTCGGGACCCTCGGCGATGCCGTCTTGGATCACGAGACCGCCTCGGCGGCGTCGGCACTGCTGCGTGCGGCGCGCTCCACGGCGCAGATCGTCGAGGTCGGGCCGCGCCGCCGTCGGGTGCTGTTCGAGGTCCGCCGACGCACCGCCACCCTCGTCGTCGCCGGCGGTGGCGAGTTGGCCGTCGCGACGGCAGCGCTCGCGGCGACACTCGGATGGACCGTCCACGCATCCGACGACCCGGCCGCGGTGTGCGCCCAGCTGGACCGCTGCGGGCCGGGCGACGCGGTGGTCGTGATGAGCCACGACCCGGCGCTGGACGAGGTCGTCCTGGTCCACGCGGCGACGCGGGAGTTGGGCTATGTGGGGGTGCTCGGCTCGCGACGCGTCCATCGCATCCGCCACGCACGGCTGCGCCGTCTCGGCGTCAGTAAGGAGTTCATCGCCGGGATGCACGGACCGGCGGGCCTCGACGTGGGCGCGTGGACCCCGCACGAGACGGCGGTCAGCATCATGGCCGAGATCCTCGCGGTGCGGACCGGTCGAACCGGGCGGCCGCTGACCGACGTCGCCTCACCGATCCATCCATGAGATCCAACCCTGGAAAGATCGACACCCGACCATCGACACCTGACCGTCGATCGACCCGAACGAGGAGTTGCGCCATGTCCAAGCCCGTCGAGATCGCCGACCTCGGTCGCCACCTGGCGCACTACGGCGCGCTGGCCACCGTGGTCACAGTCACCGATCAGCAGCGCGCCCACATCGGCACGTCACTGGTGGCCGTCGACGGCGATCGGCTGCGGATCACCGTCGGACCGCGCACGGCCGGGCACCTTGGGCGCAACCCCGACCTGTGCCTCACCTGGGTGCCGCCGGCCGGCGACGACTACCAGCTGATCGTCGACGGCACCGCCCTCGACGTGCGGCCGAACGGCGACGTGTTCGATGTCGTGCTGACGATCGCCTCGGGCATCCGCCACCGGGTCGCCGGCGCCCCGCCTGACGGGCCGACGTGCGTGCTGCTCGAACACTGACCACGCCGACCGGTTGACCAGCGGCCACGCTGCGGCGCGGCATCCACGACAAGCCCACGCCACCAGAGTCCACCTGCTCACCAAGGACGGCCAACGATTCAGCGGATTCCACTTCGGGCTGAACGCGCGGATCCCGGCGGCTCCTCAGGTACGGGGGAGAACGCCGGGATCACTTCCTCGCCGAGTGGCTCGGACGTCTTCATTGTCGCCAGGTTCGGCCCGAGGATCAACCCACGTCGTCATCGAGGAACACCTGCCGGACCCGACCCGCAACCGTCCTGGCGAAGTACCCGCCAGCCCCAACGCCCCGTCCGAGGGCGTCCGGCAAGGCGAGCACGGCTCGTCGCTCGAGCCTCGACGCGAGTAGCTCGGCCCATCCTCTCGGCACACCTCAGCAACGAACCTCGAAGCACGCGCCGACAGATGGGTCGGCGCCAGACGCGCCGGGCGCTGCATGCGCTGGCCGGCTCGCTCAACTCGGTGGAGTGTCGGGATACGACACCGGTCGAAGGTCGAGGTCGGCGATGTCGACGAAGTCGTCGGGGTTGACGGTGTGAAGCGGCCCCGTCGCGACGGCCACAGAAGCGATCAGCGCGTCGTAGGCGCGAGCTTTCGGCTTCCGACCGGTCGCCCTCCGACCTGCGGCCACGCGACCGAAGGCTCTTGCAGCGGCCGCGTCGAACGGCAGCGGTTCGAAGTCGTGTTCGGCCTGCTGCACGTGGGCCTGACGAGCCGCTCGCTCGTCCTCGTCGCTGGCCACGAGCGGACCCAGGCTCAGCTCGGCCAATGTGATCATCGGACGCGACGGCAACACCGTTGGGTCGATGAATCGCGGCGGGTCGACCGCGGGGAGGCCCGAGCGCGCGGGCGTGGGAGAATCCGTCGACGGAACGGGCCCGCCGCGGGATCGAAGCCGACGCGGCGGGCCCGTGCGTGGAAGTGCGACTACGGTTGCAGTCGA
>CAZMHG010000446.1:0-3164 GCA_964565975.1 uncultured Ilumatobacteraceae bacterium
GGGCTGGCGCCGGTCGAGACCAGCACGATCTCCGGCCCCTCCGGCTCCTCCAGCCGCGCCGATAGGGCCTCGGCGATCACCGGCGAGGTGAAATACTGGTTCTCGAAATAGATCAGCCGCTTCGCTCCCCGGATCATGGCCAGATGCAGGGCCTCGTTCTCACGCAAGGCGGGGACGCCGGCCCGACTCGGCTCGGTGCGGGCGATGCCGACGGGCGTGTCCGTCAGATCCGGCTCGACCCCGTCGGGCCAGGGGTCGCCCGGGGCGGGGGCGTGGTCGTTGAGCGTGGCGCCGGAGCCCTGGCCCCGCCGGCGCCCCGGGGGGCGCCGCCACCGCACGTCGAGGCGGAAGGTCATGATCCGGTTGACCAGGTCGTAGCGCGGTGCCACGGCATCGAACATCTGGCGCACGGCGTCGACCTTGCGCTCGCCGACCGGCAGGTCGTCGGTGTCCCAGGCGCGCCGGCTCATCGCCGCCCGAGGCTACCGCCGGGTGCGGCGGCGTCCGGATCCCGCGCCGTACGATCCCCGGATGATCGACTTCACCTTCCCGCCCGAGATCGACGGGATCCGCCTCAAGGTGCGCCGGCTGATGGACGAGGTCGTCCGCCCGTCGTGGGAGTCGACCGACCACGACGACCGCGCTGCGGTGCGCGACACGGTCATCCGGCTGCGCAGGACGGCGCGCCACGACTGGGGCCTGTGGCTGCCGCACATGCCGGCCGAATGGGGTGGGATGGGTCTGGGCCCCACGGCGATGGCCGCGGTCAGCGCCGAAGCGGCGAAGGTTCCGATCGGGCCGTTCGTGATCAACGCCCAGGCTCCCGACGAGGGCAACCAGCACACGCTCGAGCACTGGGGAACGCCCGCGCAGAAGGAGGCGTACCTCCGACCGCTGTGTGAGGGCCGGATCCGTTCGTGCTTCGCGATGACCGAACCCGAAGTCGCCGGCAGCGACCCGACGCTGATCCGCACGCACGCCTACCGCGACGGCGACGAGTGGGTGATCAACGGCCACAAGTGGTTCATCTCCGGCGCCCACGGAGCGGCGTTCGCGATCCTGATCGCCCGTACCGAGGACGACCCAGAGCTGCCGCAGGCCGCCAACTCGGCGTTCATCGTCGACCTGCCGAGCGAGGGATGGGAGGTCGTGCGCGACGTGCACACGATGGCCGGCAGCCACAACCACTGCGAGATCCGGATCACCGACCTGCGCGTGCCGCACGCCAACATGCTGGGCGGGCGCGGCACGGGGCACCTGCTCGGCCAATACCGCCTCGGCCCGGCACGCCTGGCGCACTGCATGCGCTGGATCGCCCAGTGCGAGACCGCCCTCGACATGATGGTCGCCCGCGCCCTCGATCGCTACAGCCACGGCTCGCTGCTCGCCGAGAAGCAGGGCATCCAATGGCTGATCGCCGACTCGGCGATGGAGCTGTACCAGTGCAAGCTGATGGTCCTCCACGCGGCCTACAAGCTGGAGTCCCGGCAGGACTTCGTCAGCGAGGTGTCGATGGCCAAGCACTTCGTCGCCAACAGCCTGTGGCGCATCGTCGACCGGGCGATCCAGGTGCACGGCGCGCTCGGCTACTCGACCGACACGCCGCTGGCGCAGATGCTCCAGCAGGCCCGCTGGAGCCGCTTCGCCGACGGCGCCGACGAGGTCCACCAGATGCGCATCGCCCAGCGGACGATCGCCGCCTACAAGGACCATGGCACGACGAAGCAGGCGACCGGCAACCTGCCACTGTGAGCCGCCGCACCACCCGCGCCGCACACGCCGTCGGCAACGTCAGCCGTTGACGGCTGCCGACGCCCAGGCGTAGTCCGCCTTGCCGACGGCCGATCGGGCGACCGTGTCGACGAACACGGTGGCCTTCGGCAACTTGTACCGGGCCAGCGTCGCCGCCGCTGCTGCACACAGCTCGTCGTGCGACACCACGCTGCCGGCACGACAGGCGACGACCGCGACGACCTCGTGTCCCCAGCGGTCGCTCGGCCGGCTGGTGACCACGCAGTCGTACACCGCGGGGTGCGTCTTCAACGCCGCCTCCACCTCCTCGGCGAAGACCTTCTCACCACCGGTGTTGATCGTCGTCGCGTCGCGGCCGAGCAGCTCGAACGTCTCGGCGTCGACCCAGCGAACGCGGTCGCCGGGCACCCCGTAGCGCACGCCACCGACCGTCGGGTAGGTCTCGGCGGTGCGAACGGGGTCGCCGAGGTAGCCGAGCGCCTGGCGACCGACGCGGGTCAGCCAGCCGAGGCCCGGCGTGCCGGGCGCCAGCACACCGGAGCGGTCGTCCGTCAGCACCACGTTGCCGGCGGCCAGCGGGTACCGCCCAGGGCGGCTGCCTGCGCCGCCGGACACGTCGACGGTATGACCGCCGGTCTCGCTGGCGCCGAGCCCGTCGACCACCAGCGCAGTGGGGAGCAGGCGGTGGAGCGCGTCGCGCAGCACACCGGACAGCGGAGCGCCGCCGGAGAGCACGACGGTCAGGCTGGACAGGTCGGGGGCGTCGTCGGCCGCCTCGGGGGACTGCAGATAGTCGACCAGCGGCCGGGCGAAGGCATCCCCGACGATCATCAGCCAACCGATGTGCTCCTGGGCGATCAGCCGGCACGTGGCGGCCGGATCGAACCGGTCGTTGTCCCACGGCAGGAACACGGTTCCGCCCAACCACCAGGTGCGCCACGCCATCCAGTGCCCGCTGCCGTGCATCAGCGGCGGGACCACCAGCACCCGTGGCCGCTCCGTCGCCGCGGCGAGCAGGTCGCCTGGAGCCTCGGCCTCGGGCCCCCCGAAGCAGGCGACGCGGGCGTCGGCGTTGCGCCACATCACCGCGCGGGGCACGCCGGTGGTTCCACCGGTGTACAGCAGGTACAGGTCGTCCGGGCTCGGTACGGGCAACGCCGCCGGGCCGCCGAGTGCCAGCGCGTCCTCGTACCACACCGCGCCCGGGGCCAACGGACGGCACGACTCGTCGGCCACCTGGAGCACGACGCGCAACGACGGCAGCCGATCGCGGATCGCCGCCAGCGCCGGGGTGAACGCGCTGTGGATCACCAGCGCGGCGACGTCCGCGTCGGCGAACAATGCGGCCAGTTCGTCGGCGACGTAGCGGTAGTTGACGTTGAACGGCGCGACGCGGGCTCGGTAGCCGGCCA
>CAZMHG010000447.1:0-3160 GCA_964565975.1 uncultured Ilumatobacteraceae bacterium
ACGCGGAAGCCTGTTCCAGGCCAAGGGCCGCCACTACGACGCGCGCACGCTGCTGTCCAACGACCGGCCGGTGATCATGGCCGAACTGGCCGGTGTGCTCGCCGACGGGCCCGGCGCCCTCGGCGTGCGCGGCGCGGTCGACGTCGCCGCGGTCGACGCGGCCACCGCGCAGTTCGAGCAGATGATCGACGAGCAGCACCGGCGCGGCATGCAGGTGGGCGACCACTACGCCAAGCCAGGCGCCAACGACCGGATCTGGAACTCGCTCGGCAAGCTGGCGGTGGCCGCACCCGAGACGTTCGTCGACTACTACTCCAGCCCGGCGCTCGACATCGTCATCCGGTCGTGGCTCGGCCCGGCCTACCAGTACAGCTCGCAGGTCAACCGGATCAACCCCGGTGGCGAGGCGCAGCAGCCCCACCGCGACTACCACCTCGGGTTCCTCACCGACGAGGTCGCCGAGCAGTTTCCGCCGCAGGCCCACGCGCTGTCGCCGGCGCTCACCTTGCAGGGCGCCGTCGCCCACTGCGACACGCCCGTGGAATCCGGCCCGACCAAGCTGCTGCCGCACTCGCAGAAGTACCCGGCCGGGTTCGTCGCCTGGCGCCGGCCGGACTTCAAGCAGTACTTCGAGGATCACCACGTGCAGGTGCCGCTGCGCACGGGCGATGCGGCGTTCTTCAGCCCAGCGCTGTTCCACGCCGGTGGCGCCAACCGCTCGACCGACATCTTCCGGATGGCCAACCTGGTGCAGGTGTCGTCGTGCATGGGCCGGGCGATGGAGTCGATCGACCGCGACACGATGTGCCGCGTCGTGTTCCCCGTGCTGCGCGCCCGTGCCGACGCCGGCTGGGACCCGGTCCGCCTGGAGCTGGCGATCACCGCCACGGCCGAGTCCTACGCGTTCCCCACCAACCTGGACAACGACCCGCCGCTGGACGGGTTGGCGCCCCCGGCACAGGCCGACATCCTGCGCCGCGCCGTGCACCAGCGGTGGACCGACGCCCAACTCGGCGCCGAGCTGGACGCGCTCGAGCGGCGCCGCAGCGGTACCGTCTGACCACCCCTACCCTGGCGGGATGCAACCGCAGGCCAAGCAGATCCCGCACGTCTGGCACCGGCCAACGGGTGACACGCCCGACCCGTGGGCGTGGTTGCGTGACCGCGACGACCCGGACACGATCGCCTACCTCGAGGCGGAGAACGCCTGGTCGGCGGCCTGGTTCGCCGGCCACCAGCACACCGTCGACGCGATCTTCCGGGAAATCAAGAGCCGCATCCTGGAATCGGACGAGTCGCCTCCGGTGCGTCGCGGCGAGTGGTGGTACAGCTCGCGCACCGTCGAGGGTTCGGACTATCCCATCCACTGCCGCGGCGAGTCCGCGTACACCGCGACCGAGGAGGTCATTCTCGACGAGAACGCCGAGGCCGCCGGTCACGAGTTCTTCGCCCTCAGCGCGTTCGACGTCAACCACGACCAGACCATGGTCGCCTGGTCGAGCGACACCGACGGCAGCGAGCACTACACGCTGCGCGTCCGCGACATCGGCACCGGGGTCGATCTCCCCGACGAGCTGACCAGCACCACGTGGGCGGGCACCGCCTGGTCGACCGACGGACGGCACCTGTTCTACGTCACCGACGACGAGCAACAGCGCCCGCATCGGGTGTGGCGCCACGAGCTGGGCACGCCGCAATCGGACGACGTGCTCGTCTTCGAGGACGCCGACGAGCGCTTCTACGTCGGTGTCGACCAGTCGCGCAGCGGCGAGTGGATCATCATCGAGACGCACAGCAAGGTGACCAGCGAGGTCTGGCTGCTGGCCGCCGACCGGGCCACCGAGTCACCGGCCTGCGTTCGCCGGCGCGTCGAGGACGTCGAGTACTCCGTCGACCATTGGGGCCAGCGATTCGTCGTCGTGACCAACGTCGACCACGTCGACTTCGCGGTGATGACGGCACCGCTCGGCGCGCCGGGCGAGTGGTCGGCACTCGTCCCCGGGGTGGACGGCCGCCGGATCGTCAGTGCCGAGCCGTTCGCCGGTCACCTCGTGGTCCACGAATGGGCCGACGCCCAGCTGCAGATGCGCATCGTCCGCGCCGACGGCACCTCGCACGTGCTCGTGGTCACCAGCGAGCCCCACGACGTGGAGCTGGAACCGAACCCCGAGTACGACACCACCGTGCTGCGCTACTCGTACCAGTCGATGACCACGCCGGCGACGATCGTCGACCACGACGTCGACTCGGGGAGCCGGGTGATCGTCAAGCAGGTGCCCGTGCTCGGCGTGGACCTGAGCGCGTACACGTCGCGGCGCGAGTGGGCTACGGCACCCGACGGCACGCGGGTGCCGGTGGACGTGGTGGCTCGCGTGGGCACCGCTGCCGGCGCGCCCACGTGCGTCTACGCGTACGGCAGCTACGAGTCGAGCCTGTCACCGTGGTTCAGCGTTGCCCGCCTGTCGTTCCTCGACCGGGGCGGCGTGTTCGCCCTCGCCCATCCACGTGGTGGCGGCGAGTTCGGGCGACGCTGGTACCTCGACGGCAAGCTGCTGAACAAACGCAACACGTTCACCGACACGATTGCCGCCGCCGAGCACCTCGTCGCTGCCGGCATCGCCGATCCCCGGCGGATCGCCGTGCGTGGCGGTTCCGCCGGTGGTCTGTTGGTGGGCGCCTGCGTGACGATGCGCCCGGCGCTGTTCGCCGCGGCGATCGCCGAGGTGCCCTTCGTCGACGTGGTCACCACGATGAGCGATCCGTCGCTGCCGCTGACGGTGACCGAGTGGGAGGAGTGGGGCGACCCGCGCACCGAGCCGTACGCGTCGTACATGCTCGGCTACTCGCCGTACGACAACACGCGCGCCGCGCACTACCCGGCGATGTACGTGACGGCCGGGCTGAACGACCCGCGGGTCAGCTACCACGAGCCGGCCAAGTGGGTCGCCAAGCTCCGCTCGGTGCGCACGAACGACTCGCCGTTGCTGTTGCACTGCGAGATGGGCGCCGGCCACGCCGGCCCGAGCGGCCGCTACGACGCGTGGCGTGACGAGGCCCGCACGCTCACGTTCCTGCTCGCCGCGCTGGATGCGTCGCCCGAGGCCCACCCGCCCGGTGCCGCGCTCAGGCCAGCGCGGCAACCAGCCCCACGGCGATGAAC
>CAZMHG010000448.1:0-3160 GCA_964565975.1 uncultured Ilumatobacteraceae bacterium
CAGCAGCCGGGACAGGGCGCGCAGCAACGTCGACTTGCCGCACGCGTTCGGGCCGACGATCACGGTGGTCTGCCCGTCGGGGATGTCGAGCGTGAGCCCTTCGACGACCACGCGGCCGTCGTAGGCCAAGGTCACGTCGTTGGCGGACAATCGGGTCACAGGACGGCCTCCGGTCGGTCGTGCGCAGGCATGGGAAGGGCAGCAGGTCGACTCGTCGCGAGCACGTTCACAGCGCGCCGGTCCGGGCGCGGCGGCCGAGCAGCCACAGCAGGTAGGGCGCGCCGATCACCGCCGTGGCGATGCCGACGGGCAGTTCCGTGGGGGCCAGCACGCGGCGAGCGGCGAGGTCGGCGCAGGTGGTGACCAGCGCGCCGACGAGCGCCGCCGGGATGACGCACGCGCCGGGTGTCGAGGTCAGCCGGCGGGCGATGGGCGCGGCGACGAAGGCGACGAACACGATCGGGCCTGCGGCGGCGACGGCCAGGGCGGACAGACCGACGGCGAGGATGATCAGGAGCAGCTTCGTGCGACCGACCCGCACGCCGAGCGCGGCAGCGGTGTCGTCGCCCAACTCCAAGCGGTCCAGCGAGCGTTGGGCGACGACGATCACCGGTGACAGCACGAGCAGGGCGAGGCCGATCGTGCGGACGTGATCCCAGCTGCGCCCGTTCAGCGAACCGGTGAGCCACACGGCGGCGCGCTGCACGTCGTAGATCTGTGCCCGGGTGATCAGGTAGTCGGTCGCTGCCGACGCGGTGAACCCGATGCCGATGCCGACCAGCACCAACCGCGACGCGGCCAGACCGCGCCGGTAGGCCAGGGCGTACACCAACAGCGCGGTGAGCAGCCCGCCGGCGACGGCACCCATGGCGACCTGCGTGCTGGTCGCGTCGAACAAGGTGATCAGCACCACGGCGCCAACCGCGGCTCCGGATTCGAAGCCGATGATGTCGGGCGACCCGAGCGGGTTGCGGGCGATCGACTGGAACACCGCCCCCGACATGCCGAGCGCCGCGCCGACCATCATCCCGGTCAGCGCACGGGGCAGCCGCAGCGTCTGGACGATGAACTCGGCGTCCTTGCCGCCGTCACCGAAGACGGCGCGCAGCACCTGGCGCACCGACAGCGGGAAGTCCCCGACCATGGTCGACCACACCGCGACGACCAGGGTGAGGGCGAGCAGGATCAACCCGACGACGATCGAGCGGACGTGCAGCTGGACCGACCACCGCCCGCCGCGCAGGACCAGCGGTCCGGCCCGGCGGCGCTGCATGCGCGGCACGGTCGCCATCGCAGCGTGCGGCCCAGTCGGCAGCCGGGTCTGCGGCACGTCGGTCACTGGGACCGATCCCGATCTGACGGTCACAGCTGCACCATCCGCGCTCGCCGGACGAGGAACACGAACGCCGGCCCGCCGATCGCCGCGGTCATGATCCCGACCTGGACCTCGCCCGGCCGGGCGACGACGCGTCCGATGATGTCGCACGTGATCAGCAGTAGCGGCCCGGCAACGGCGCAACCGGCGGTCAGCCACCGTTGATCGGGACCGACCACTGCGCGCACGGCATGGGGCACGACGAGACCGACGAACCCGACCGGCCCGCACGCGGCCACGGCAGCCCCGCACAGCAACACGACGGCCAGACCGGACACGAGGCGGGTGAGCCCGACCTTGACGCCCAGTCCGGACGCGGCGTCGTCGCCGAGGCCCATCGCGTTCAGCGGTCGGGTCAGCCCGATCGCCAGCAGGACGCCGGCGACCACGAACCACACCACGCTCCACACCACGTCCTGGTCGCGGCCGGCCAGCGATCCGACGGCCCAGAACCGGAGCTGGTCGAGGGTCGCCTCGTCGAGCAGGGTGATCGCCCGGGTGAACGCGAACAGCAACGCGCTCAACGCCGCGCCCGACAAGGCCAGGCGCACCGGCGTCGCACCGCCACGGCCGATCGAGCCGAGCAGATACACGACGACCGACGTCAGCCCCGCACCGGCGAAGGCGAACCACACCAGGCCGAGCGTGCTGCCGACCCCGAAGCCCCAGATGCCGATGACGACGGCGAACGACGCGCCGGCGTTGACGCCGAGGATGCCGGGATCGGCCAGTGGGTTGCGCGTGACCGCCTGCATCACCGCCCCGCTGACGCCGAGCGAGGTGCCCACCAGCAGACCGACGATGGTGCGCGGCAGGCGAAGCTCGCGCACCACGAGGTGATCGGTGTTCGTCACGTCGTACGAGGTGAACGCCTTGATCACCGAGCCGAGCGGGATCTGCTTGGTCCCGATGGCCAGCGAGGCGAGCACTGCCAGCACCAGCAGTCCCGACATCAATGCCACCGCGGTCGCCCGCCGCGAGGCCCGGTCGGCGACGCCGCTACGGATGGGCGTGGCCCGGGCCGGTGGTGCGTCGGCCACGGCAGGTTCGGCGTACGTGGTCACGCGGCCGACCGCAGGGCTGTGGCGGCCCGCGGCGCCAACGGGTCGGTCGTGTCGGTCGTGTCGTTCGCAGCCATCGGCGTCGTCTCCCGGGGTCCGGTAGATGTTAGGCGCGCCTACTAGATTCCGTACAGTGCACCCAGTCGGGCCCTCGCCGGCAGCCAGGGCGCCGTGCGCCCACCGTCGCCTGGCGCGCCACTTTTGCTGTCAGTCACCTTGACATCAACTGACTTTGATGTGACGGTGACTTCCGTGAATTCGCCGCGCCGATACACCAGCCCGGTTCGCCAGGCACACGCCGCGGCGACCCGGGCGCGCATCGTCGCCGCCGCACAGCAGCTGTTCGCCGACCCGAGCACCGACTTCACGGTGGAGCGCGTCGCGGCAATGGCAGGCGTCAGCGTGCAGACCGTGCTGCGCGCCTTCACCAACCGCGACGGCCTGGTCGTCGCGGCGATCGGCACGCTGCGCGCCGACCACGGTTCCGCCGAGGTCGAGCACGTCCCGGTGCGGCCGTTTGCGTCCCCCCGTGCGGCGGCGCGCGCCCTGTTCGACGACTACGAGAAGATCGGCGACCGCGTGGTGCGCATGTTGGCCGAGGAGCGCCGGGTGGCCGGCTTTGCCGAGGTGGCCGCTGTCGGCCGGGCGATGCATCGCCGGTGGGTCGCCGACGGCTTCGCAACCGGCTTGCGCGCCATGCCGGCGCGGCGCCGCGCCGAAGCGA
>CAZMHG010000449.1:0-3138 GCA_964565975.1 uncultured Ilumatobacteraceae bacterium
CGCAGCGGCACAGCTTGGGGATCCAGTAGGCGATCGTGCTCGGTGCCGCGACGAGCACCGTGGCGGCGGTCGACAACGTGTGATCGGCGGCCATGAACGCCGACAGCACCCGGCTTGCCTTGAGGTTGAACAGCAGATCGACGGCCGCCGGGGCGGTGACCTGGTGGGGTTCAGCCTGTGACTCTTTCGAAACATCGACTATAAATCGAAAGTGTAGTTCTCGACGATGGCGCAATGCGGTTACGAGGTCGGCGAGCGTTCTGGCAGGTGTGGACGGCGCAGGCCGTGTCGGTCGTCGGCGACGGGATGCATCGCGCTGCGCTGCTCTGGTGGGCCGCGTCGACCCGTTCGGCCGGCGCGGTGGCGTTCCTCGCGCTCTGCGCGATGGTGCCGCTGATCGTGCTCTCGCCGGCTGCCGGCTCGTTGGCCGACCGCCACCCCCGGCGACGGATCATGGTCGGTGCCGATGTGATGCGCATCGGCACCAGCGCGGCGCTGGCACTGGCGGTGCTCCACGAGGGCACCCCGCTGATCGTGATCGGCGCGCTGACCGCGACGGCGGCTGCCGGCGAGGCGATGTTCACCCCGGCATTCACCGCCTCGTTGAGACAGTTGCTGCCACCCGAAGAGCTGGCCGCCGGCAACGCGATGAACCTCGCCAACAGCGCCGCCGGTGGGCTGGTCGGCCCCGCGCTCGGTGGCGCGCTCGTCGCCTGGGTCGGCGCTGGCGACGTGCTCGTCCTCGATGCGGTCACGTTCTTGGCATCGGCGCTGCTCGTGGCGACCGCCGCGATCCCGCCGCATCCAACCCGTACCGAGCCGGGCGACACCGAAACCGCCGCCGAACGCGAGAGCGGCTGGCAGATCCTGCGCCGGCTGCCGGAGGTGCGCGGCCTCACCGCGCTGGCGGCCGTGCTCAACCTGTGCACCGCCCCCACGAGCGTGCTGCTGGTGACACTCGTCGTCGACCGACTCCACCGCGACGCAACCGTCTACGGGCTGCTCGACGCCTGCGTCGCCGCCGGCATGCTCGCCGGTGTCGCGCTGACCAGCACCCTCTCGTCGCGACAACCCCGACCGGCGATGCTCGCAGGGCTCACCGCGCTCGGGCTGTCGTTCGTCCTCGTCGGGCTGGTGGCCGAACCGTGGTGGTCCGCCACCATGTTCACCATCACCGGGCTCGGCCTCGTCCTCACGAACTCGTTCCTGCTGACCCGGCTGCAGACGATCGTGACACCGGACCAACAGGGCCGGGTGTTCGGCGTTGCCGGCGCACTGGCCAACGGGCTGCGACCCATCGGGCTTGCGGCCGCCGGCCCGCTGGTCGGCGCCGTCGGACCGGCCTTGTCATACACCATCTGCGGCACCGGCATGCTCGCCGCCACCGTCTGGTACGCCGCCCGGCCTCGCGCCGACCGATCTGTCGTCGCAGCGGACGCACGAGACGTCAGCCGATCGCGGCGTTGACCGACGGAGCGACCTGGCTGTTCCGTTGGTCACATCGGCGCCGACGCAGCGCGCAGTGGGCTCGATCGCCGATACCCTCGGAGGTATGCGTGGATGGCGTCGTGCGGCGGCGGTCACCGCACTCGCAACCGTGCTGTCGGGCGCGCTCGGCGGGTGTGGGCTGAAGCACGACGACGTCGCCCAGGTGCCCGTGACGCAGGCCGTCGTGCAGACCGGCCCGCCCGGCGAGGCCGTGTACCTGCGGTCGTGCGCGCGCTGTCACGGCGCGGCGTTGGAGGGTGACGGGAACGCACCCGCGCTCACGTCGGCCCGCCTCGCCGGTCTGGGCGATCAGATCCTGCGGATGACGATCACCTCCGGCAAGGGCCAGATGCCCGGGTTCGGATCCCTGACCCAGACCCAGCTCGACGCACTGGTGTCGTACCTCCGCAGCCAGTGACGACCTACCTGCCCGAACCTGTGAAGGAGACGCGATGACCATGACCGCGGCGATCGTCGCCGGGATGCCGATGCACCCGCTGCTCGTGCACATCCCGGTGGCGTTCGTGCCCCTGGCCGCCCTCGGCGCGTTGATCGTCGCCGCCCGCAGGCAGTGGCTGGCGACGTACGGCTGGATCGTTGCCGCGCTGGCCGCACTGGCCTTCGCCGGCTCGCTGCTCGCCGTGAACACCGGCGACAGCCTGACGGACACGCTGCGTGCCAGCGGCCAGACGATCTCGACCCGGCTGCGCGACCATGCCCAGATGGGTGATCGGGTGCCGTGGGTCGTCGGGCTGTTCCTCGTCGTCACGCTCGCCTGGCTGCTGGTCGCCCGGCGGCACCCGCGTACCAGCGAGCCACGGGCCACGGTCGGCATCCGCACCCCGCGCGCGGCGATCGCTGCGCTGGCGGTGGCCACCGTGTTGTGCGGCGCGGCGGCCACCACGGCCGTGCTGGTGACCGGGCACTCCGGCGCGAGCAGCGTGTGGGACCAGCCGTAGACAGGCAGCGGGGCGCCCTCACCGGGCCGGGTGGATGACCGACCCTCACGGCCGGTCGGACGCCGGGTCGACGGCGACGAACCACTAGCCTGCCCGCCCATGAATCGTCTGGACGGCAAGGTCGCGCTGATCACCGGAGCATCATCGGGATTGGGACGCACCGGCGCCGAGCGCTTCGCCGCCGAGGGCGCCAAGGTGGTCATCGCCGACGTTGCCGACGGCGATGACGCCGTCGAGGCGATCGCCGCGCTGGGTGGCGAGGCCAGCTTCGTGTCGTGCGACGTGACCGACGAGGACTCCGTGCGCAACGCCGTCGAGCACGCGGTGGCGACCTTCGGTTCGCTCGACGTGTTGTACAACAACGCCGGGGTGATGCTCAGCGACGACGACGACCCGACCAACACCAGCACGGCGACGTACCACAAGACGATGGACATCAACGTCCTTGGTTCGCTGCTGACCTGCCGCTACGCGATCCCGGTGATGCTCGAGCACGGCGGCGGCTCGATCGTCAACGTCGCCTCGTTCGTTGCCCACATGGGCGCGGCGACGCCGCAGATCGCCTACACCGCGTCCAAGGGTGCGGTGCTGGCGATGACCCGGGAGATCGCGGTGATCTACGCCCGCCGCGGGATCCGCGCCAACGCACTGTGCCCCGGCCCGATCATGACGCCGATGCTGGCCAAGTTCC
>CAZMHG010000450.1:0-833 GCA_964565975.1 uncultured Ilumatobacteraceae bacterium
GGTGCGGCCGGTTTCGTCACGGACGGTTTGGCATGGGCTGGCGGTGGTGGCGGCTGGCGGTCGGCTTCGACTCCGGTTCGCCAGTGTCGCCGGTGCGGCCGGTTTCGTCACGGACGGTTCGGCATGGGCCGGCAGTAGTGCTGGCGGCGGTGGTGCTGGCCGACGGTCGGCTTCGGTCGTCGCTCGGCCGGCTGTCAGTTGCGCGGCACGCGGCTCCAGGGCACGTCGCGGTCGACGCGGACGTCGCCGGGTAGGCCGAGGACACGCTCGCCGAGGATGTTCTTCATCACTTCGGTGGTGCCGCCCTCGATCGAGTTGGCGCGCATCCGCAGGAAGGCCTTCTGCGGGGTGCTGAGGTCCATCGTCTTGTCCGGGCGTGTCAGCTGGTAGTCGCCGAAGAGCATGCCCTCGGCTCCCAACAGGTCGATCGCACACTCGAAGATCTGCTTGTTCAGCTCGGCCGAGGCGAGCTTGCCGATCGAGCCTTCCGGCCCCGGATCGCCGGCCTTGCGCAGCTGCGCGGCACGGATGTTGGTCAGCCGAAGCACCTCGGCCCGGCTCCACAGGCTGAGCAGGCGGTCGCGAGCTGCGCCCGTCCGGCGATGCTCGGGGACGGCGCGCCACGTGTCGACCAGTGCAGCGATCGTGCCGCTGCCCTTCGGAGGGATCGCTCCGCCAATCGAGACGCGCTCGTTCATCAGCGTCGTCAGCGAGACCCGCCAGCCGTCGCCGGGTGCACCGAGCAGCTCGGCGTCGGGGATCCGGACGTCGGTGAAGTAGACCTCGTTGAACTCGGCCTCGCCGGTCATCTGGCGTAGGGGCCGAACCTCGAC
>CAZMHG010000450.1:843-3136 GCA_964565975.1 uncultured Ilumatobacteraceae bacterium
TGCGTGCATGTCGACGACGAACGCCGTCAGCCCGGCGTGCTTGACGGCCTCGGTGTCGGTGCGCACGACGAGCAGGCCCCATCGCGCCAGGTGGGCCAATGTCGTCCACACCTTCTGGCCGTTGACCACCCACTCGTCGCCATCGCGGACGGCGCGCGACGACAGCCCGGCGAAGTCCGATCCCGCCCCGGGCTCGCTGAACAGCTGGCACCAGATCTCTGTGCCGGCGAACAGTGGTCGGAGGTAGCGCGCCTTCTGGTCGTCGGTCCCCCACACGGCGACGGTTGGCCCGGTCATGCCGTGTCCGATCGGGTTGTACTGGACAGGGTTCGGCGCGCCGGCAGCGTGCAGCCGCTGGTTGACCGATGTCTGCAGCCTCGGGCTGAGTCCCAGCCCGCCGCACCCCACCGGCTGGTGCACCCAGGCCAGGCCGAGATCGAACTGCCGCCCGAGGAACGCTGCCGGCTCGGTGGTGCGCGGCGGGCATTCGGCAAGGAGCTGGTCGACGAGCGCGTCCACCGTGGCCTCGTCCGACGCCGCACCCGAGGGTGAGGTGTCCTGGGAACGATCGATCATGCGCCGCAGGTTACCGGCCGGTAGCTGCAGGGGTCGGTTCGAGCGGCGACGTCCGGAGCCGGGCGGCTACGTTCGGCCCCGATGTACCCAGGCGCACACGCAATGACCACGCCCGACAAGGTGGCGGTGATCGTCCACGAGACGGGCTGGACGCAGACGTACGCCGAGCTGGACGCCGCAGCCAACCGCCTGAGCCGCACGTTGCGCGCCGCCGGCCTGCAACCCGGCGACCACGTCGCGGTGTACATGGAGAACCACCCCCGGTACCTGGAGGTGATCTGGGGCTGTCACTACGCCGGGCTGGTGTACACCGCGTGCAGCAGCCGGCTGACACACGACTAACTGGCCTACATCGTCAACGACTCTGGGGCGCGCGCCGTCATCGCGTCGCGCCATACGTCCGAGCACGCCGCGGCGATCGTCGCCGACACGCCGAACGTCGAACTGCGACTGATGCTCGACGGGACCACACCGGGCTACGACTCGTACGAGGCCACCGTCGCCCTCCACTCGGCCGCGCCCCTCGACCCGCCCCGGCTGGCCGGCGTCGACATGCTGTACAGCTCGGGGACGACCGGCATGCCCAAGGGTGTGCAGGTGGCCTTCACACCCAAGACGTTGGAGGAGGACGGCGGCTCGGTGCTGCCGCTCATTGCCGGAGTGTTCGGCGGGACGCCCGACACCGTGTACCTGTCGCCAGCCCCGCTGTACCACGCCGCACCGTTGCGCTTCTGCCGCGCCGTCCACGCCCTCGGCGGCACGGTGGTGGTCATGCAGCAGTTCGACGCGGCGGAGTTCCTGGTGGCCATCGGGCGTCACCGGGCAACGATGACCCAGGTCGTGCCGACGATGTTCGTCCGGCTCCTGAAGCTTCCCGCGGATGTGCGCGGCGCCGCGGCCATCGCCTCGATGCGCGCGATCGTCCACGCCGCTGCACCGTGCCCGATCCCCGTGAAGCGCGAGATCATCCAGTGGTTCGGCCCGATCGTCCACGAGTACTACGCCGGGACCGAGGGCAACGGCTTCGTCTACTGCAACAGCGAGATGTGGCTCGCCCACCCAGGGACCGTCGGCATCCCGATCGGGTGCATCGTGCACGCCTGCGCCGAGGACGGGTCGGACCTGCCGCGTGGCGAGGCCGGCACGATCTACTTCGAGGGTGGCGCACAGTTCGAGTACCACAACGACCCGGACAAGACCGAAGGTTCGCGCCACGTTCGCGGCTGGACCACGCTCGGTGACGTCGGGTACCTGGACGAGGACGGGTACGTCTTCCTGACCGACCGCAAGGCGTACCTGATCATCACCGGCGGTGTGAACGTGTACCCGCAGGAGGCCGAGAACCTCCTCGTCGCGCATCCCCTGGTGACCGACGTCGCGGTCTTCGGTGTGCCCAACGAGGACTTCGGCGAGGAGGTCAAGGCGGTCGTCCAGCCGGCGCAGATGCCGTCCGACGCGGCCGAGGCGGCAGCGCTGGAGCGGACGCTGATCGGGTTCTGCCGCGAGCACCTGGCCGACGTGAAGTGCCCGCGGTCGATCGACTTTCGCACCGAGCTCCCCCGCCACCCGACCGGCAAGCTGTACAAGCGTCTGCTGAAGGACGAGTACTGGCGCGCTGCGGGACGGTCGATCTAGCCGTTACAGCTCGTGTTCGGCCAGCTCGCGGAACGCGTCGGGCACCGAGTCGCGCCGGCCGCGGTAGATCGCGAGGTAGGTC
>CAZMHG010000451.1:0-2378 GCA_964565975.1 uncultured Ilumatobacteraceae bacterium
TTCCGGCGACGGCGGCGGCCGCGCCGGCAAACGTCGCGCCGGTCGCCGGGATGGTCATCAACGGGTGGAAGGCGAACGCCTCACGTGGCGCGAGCTCGGCGAGCCCCAGCGAACCGGCGCAGTGGCCGAGGATCGGCCCCGGGCGGATCGCCGCGGCAGCGGCGCGGATCTGGCCGTCCGGGACGGCGAGCAGGACCGCGTCGAACGGCAACCCGCGGGCATCGTTGCCGTCGAAACCTCGCCCGAACGGACCGGCAAGCTGGGGCAGCGCCGTGGTGAGCGCGCGGCCGACGCGGCCCCGGCCGACCACCGCGCAGCGCAGGCTCAGCACGGCTCGACCATCGCCGCGCGCAGGCGCGCCGCGTACTGGTCGGCCTCGCCCTCGGCGTAGCGGACCCGTGGCCAGAAGAAGCCACGCAGCCCGTCACCCTTGGTGCGTGGCACGACGTGCACGTGCAGGTGAGCGACGCTCTGGCTCACCACGTTGTTGAGCGCGACGAACGAGCCCTGCGCACCGAGCCCACGGGTGACGGCGACCGACACCGCCTGGGCCAGGCCGAAGACCGGCGCGAGCAGGTCGGTGGGCAGGTCGGCAAGCGTCACGACGTGGCACCGCGGGACGATCAGGACGTGACCCTTGAACACCGGTGAACGGTCGAGGAAGGCGATCGCGTCAGCGGTCTGGGCGACGTGCGCGGCAGCGGTCTGGCCGGCGACGATCGAACAGAAGACGCAGCCCGGTACCGCGAGCAACGGCTGCAGGTGGTCGACCATGGTCTCGGCCGGTTCGCCGCCGGGCGTCACACGGCGCTGCCGGTGAGCTTGCCGATCAGCAGCGCGACCACAAGGGCCAGCGCCCCGCCGACGAGGACGCGTATCGCGGCACGGCCCTGTGGGGCACCGCCGAGGCGAGCCCCGATCGTGCCGAGGATCACCAGCCCGACGAGCGCGACGCCGATCACGCCGGCGACCCGCACCGACGCACCCACCAGCAGGACGACGAGGATCGGCAACGCCGCGCCGACGACGAAGCTGGCTGCCGACACGGCGGCGGCCTGCGCCGGGTTGGCCAGCGCGTGGATGTCGAAGCCGAGCTCGTCTCGTGCGTGGATCGCCAGGCGATCGGGATGGGCGGACAACTCGTCGGCGACCTGCTCGGCCAGACCCGTGCTTAGCCCCTTGGCGCGGTAGATCTCGACCAGCTCGTTGCGCTCCGCCTCGGGCGTGGCCTCCAGTTCGTGTCGCTCGATCTCGAGATCGGCCAGCTCGGTGTCGCGTTGCGAGCTGACCGACACGTACTCGCCGGCGGCCATGGACAGCGCCCCGGCAGTGAGCCCGGCGATGCCGGCAATGAGGACGTTGGCGCGGTCGTTGGCCGCGGCGGCGACACCGACCATCAGCGCCGAGGTCGAGATCAGGCCGTCGTTCGCCCCCAGCACCGCCGCCCGCAGCCACCCGGCGCGCCCGACCCGATGCGCTTCCGGCGCATGCCCGACCACAGTCACGGCCTCATTCTGGCAGCACCCGCGCACGAACCGAGCGGGCCGGGAACGGTCGTGGGGCAACGTGTGGCTCGCAGTCTCGTGAGAGAGTGGCGCGGTGAAGCTGTCCGGTCGAGCCGTGCGTCAGGTGTCGTCGGTCAGGACCGTGGTGTACACGGTCCGCTGGATCGTGCTCGGTGCGGCGTCGGGCGCGTTGGCCGGTGGCGCGGCGTTCGTGTTCCTGCGGGTGCTCGACCGGCTGACGTCGTTCCGCATCCACCACGGGTGGCTGGTCTACCTGTTGCCCGTGGCGGCGATGCTCGTGGGCATCGGCTACCACGTGTTCGGCGGGCGTTCGGCGCGGGGCAACTCGCTGCTGCTCGACGAGATCCACGAGCCGACCGCGTGGGTCCCGCGGCGCATGGCCCCGATGGTCCTCGTCGGGTCGTGGGTCACGCACCTGTTCGGCGGCTCGGCCGGGCGCGAGGGCACGGCCGTGCAGATGTCGGGGAGCCTGTCCGACGCGCTTGCCCGCGTCCTGCGGCTGCGCCCGGACGACCGCCGGCTGCTGCTCGTCGCCTCGCTCGGCGGCGGGTTCGGTGCGGTGTTCGGCGTGCCGCTCGCCGGTGCGGTGTTCGCCCTCGAGGTGCAGACGATCGGGCGCGTGCGCTACGACGCGCTCGTTCCGGCGTTGAGCGCGTCGATCGTCGGCGACCTGGTGGTGCGCGGGCTCGGGTACACCCACCACGCGTACCTCCCGCTGGTCGAGCAACTGACCGTCGCGCTGGCTCTCAAGGTCGCGGTTGCCGGCGTCGCGTTCGGCCTGGCCGGTCTGGCCTTCGTCGAGCTGACCCTCTTCGTCGCCGCCGTCGTCGGCACGCTGCGCTGGCCGCCGCT
>CAZMHG010000451.1:2421-3135 GCA_964565975.1 uncultured Ilumatobacteraceae bacterium
CCGGGCCGTTGCACCTGCCCGTCGTTGCCGCGGCCACGCTCGGCTTCGTCGCGGTGTTTGCCGGCGCGTCGAACACGCCGCTGACGTGCACGATCATGGGGGCCGAGCTGTTCGGGTCCGGCGCCGTGGTGCCGATGGCGATCGCCTGCGTGATGGCCTACGTGTTCTCCGGCAACCGCAGCATCTACGCGGCGCAGCGCGTCCACGCCGGCAAGGCCGGTCGGTCGATCGACGAGGAGACCGCCGTCGGCACGCTGCGCATGCGCCGCCACTGATCTCTCCTCGGCCGTCTGTGCCAGGATCGCGAGTCGGGCTGTGCCCAACGAGCCGGAGGCACCATGGTGGACACGTCAGCTGTGCTTGTGCGGGGGGATTCGCTGATGCTGGGCCCGGTGCGGGTCACGTTGCAACGGGCCCTGCGGTGAGGAGATCCCAGCCCTACCACGTGAGGGCCGACTGGGTGTGGAACATGACGACCAACCCCGAGCTGACCGGCACGGCGACCCTGCACGTTCGGCTGACGCACCCCGAGCCCGGCCGGGCCGGGGCAGCCGTTGACGACTGGCTCGCAGGACTCGCGAGCAGCCGTGCGGAAGGCCACGAAGGACGCCATCTCACGGGCGGCTGCACGATCGAGGTGCGCGCAGGTGAGTCGACCACCGTCGAACTGTTGCTGTCCTCACGCGGTCAGGACGCCCTGGAGTCGCTCGACGA
>CAZMHG010000452.1:0-3127 GCA_964565975.1 uncultured Ilumatobacteraceae bacterium
GACCTGATGGCCTCCAGCGTCACCGCCTGGGAGCGGCTGCACGCCGACGTCACCTCGCAGCTGACCGGCACGGTGGTGCATCCCGACGGCTCGACCAAGGTCCTGGCGATGCCGGCCATCCGCGGTCTGGCCAGCCATGCCGATCCGGCGATGCGCAAGGCGGCGTTCGACGCCGAGCTGACCGCCTGGCCAACCGTCGCAGTGGTCTGCGCGGCGGCGATGAACGGGGTCAAGGGCGAGGCGTGCGTCGTCAACCGCCGGCGTTCGTGGGCCGACCCGGTGGACGCCTCGCTGTTCGCCAACAGCGTCAGCCGGGCGAGCTTCCAGGCGATGCAGGACGCGATCACCGCGACCCTCCCCGACCTGTGGCGTTGGATGCGGATCAAGGCCGGCCTCCACGGCCACGACGGCGGTCTGCCGTGGTGGGACCTGGTCGCCCCGCTCCCCCACGCCGCCGCCACGGTGTCCTGGGCCGACGGTCTCCACGCCGTGCGCGAGGCATTCGGTACCTACCACCCGCGGCTCGCCGCGCTGGTCGACCGCGCCGTCGCCGAACGCTGGATCGACGCCGAGCCACGCGACGGAAAGGTCGGCGGGGCGTTCTGCGCCGGGCTCACCGGCGACCGCTCGCTGATCCTGCTGAACTGGAGCGGCAGCGCCGACAGCACGCAGACCACTGCACACGAGCTGGGCCACGCCTACCACAACACCCAGCTGGCCGGACGCACGCCGCTGCAGCAGGCGTTGCCGATGACATTGGCCGAGACGGCGAGCATCTTCTGCGAGACGCTGGTCGTCGAGGACGGGCTCGCCCGTCTCGGCGGCGCGGAGCGGCTGGCGCTGCTCGACGTGGACCTCGCCGGGACCAACCAGGTGCTCGTCGACATCCGCAGCCGGTTCCTGTTCGAACGCGAGGTCTACGCCCGCCGCGAGCGTTCCACGCTCGGCGTCACCGAGCTCAACGAGTTGATGCTCGACGCGCAGCGCGCCGCGTACGGCGACGGGCTGGACCATTCGACCGCGCACCCGTACATGTGGGCGGTCAAGGGGCACTACTACGGAGCCTCGTTCTACAACTGGCCGTACTCCTTCGGCCTGTTGTTCGGCTTGGGCCTGTACGCCGCCTACCGCAACGATCCCGAGCCGTTCACCCAGGTCTACGACGAAGCGCTGTCGTCGGTGGGCATGGAGTCGGCCGAGTCCATCGCCATGCGGTTCGGCTACGACATCACCGACGCGACGTTCTGGGTCAACAGCCTGGACGTCGTGCGCGACCGCATCGACCAGTACGCCGCGCTGGCCGCGGCCGAGGCCGGCGCGTGACCACGACGACGTTGTACGACCTCGGGCGCCAGGCACTGGTCGAGCGCCTGAGCGGCGAGCCGGCGTACCGCGTGAGCCAGCTGTGGGACGGGTTGTACGGACACCTCGGGGCGCTGGACGACCTGAGCAGCCTGCCCAAGGCACTTCGCCAGCGCATCGCCGACCAGCTACCCCACGCGCTGCGCGAGATCACCCGATCGGTCAGCGACCGTGGCGACACCGTGAAGTATCTGTGGGAGCTGGACGGTGGAGCGCGCATCGAAACCGTGCTGATGCTACCCCGACCGGGTCACAGTGTGCGTCAGCAGCCAGGCCGGCTGCGCGATGGCCTGCGGCTTCTGCGCAACCGGGCAGGCCGGCTTCACCCGCCAGCTGACGACCGGCGAGATCGTCGAGCAGGTCGTGCGCGCCGGGCGCGAGGCCAAGGCGATGGGTCGCCGGCTGGCCAACGTGGTGTTCATGGGCATGGGCGAGCCGCTGGCCAACGAGGGGCCGGTGTGGGCCGCGGTCGAGCGGCTGCACGGCGCGATCGGCCTCTCGGCGCGCAGCATCACGATCTCGACGGTCGGGCTGGTCCCCGGCATCCGCCACGTCGCCGACTGGCCGCTGCCGGTCAACCTCGCCGTGTCGTTGCATGCGGCGAACGACGAACTGCGCAACGAGCTGGTACCGATCAACCGGCGATACCCCCTGGCCGACGTGGTCGAGGCCTGCCGCCAGTACCTGACGAAGAAGAACCGGCGGGTGAGCTTCGAGTGGGCGGTGATCGACGGGGTCAACGACCGGCCGCGCGACGCCGACGAGCTCGCCGCCGTCTGCCGCCGGCTACGCCCGTCGGCGCACGTCAACCTGATCCCGCTCAACCCCACGCCCGGCTACCCGGCCGTCGGATCGCCGCTTTCGCGGGTGCACGAATTCCGCGACCTGCTCGAGGCACGGCGAGTCAACGCCACCGTCCGCCGCAACCGCGGTACCGACATCGCCGCGGCGTGCGGGCAGCTGGCTGCCGGCCAGCCGGTCAGCCTCGGCCGCCGCGCCCGCTGATGACGTCCCACCCATCGCCGGCGGTCCGGTCGCCGGCGCCGCTGTCGCTGCGCGGCGTGTCGGTCCGAGCCGACGACCGCACGATCCTCGGGCCGCTCACCTGGCGCGTCGAGCGCGGTCAGCGTTGGCTGGTGCTGGGAGCCAACGGTTCGGGCAAGACCACCTTGCTGCGCGTCGCCTCGATGTACCTGCATCCGTCGACCGGGACCGTCGAGGTGCTCGGCGAGCGGTTGGGGCGCACCGACGTCCGCGTCCTGCGCCGGCGGATCGGGTACCTCTCCGCGTCGCTCGCCGCCGACCTGCGCCCGGCGCTGCCCGCCGCCGACGTCGTGATGACCGCCCGCTACGCCGCGCTCGAGACGTGGTGGCACCAGTACACCGCCGCCGATCATGCCGAGGCCCTGCGCTGCCTGGACCGGATGGGCGTCGGGTGGGCGGCCGAGCGGCCGCTCGGTTCGCTCAGCTCCGGCGAGCAGCAGCGGGTGCTGTTGGCCCGCACGCTGATGAACGAGCCCGGCGTGATCCTGCTCGACGAACCCAGCGCGCGCCTCGACCTCGCCGGCCGCGAGGGCCTGGTCGCCGCGCTCGACGACCTGGCCCGCCAGCCGGAGGCTGCACCGATCGTGCTCGTGACCCACCATCTCGACGAGGTGCCCGCGGCGATGACCCACGTCCTGATGCTGCGCGACGGTGGCGTCGTGGCCAGGGGCCCGATCGACCGGGCGCTGACGTCCCGCTCGGTCAGTGCGACCTTCGGGAT
>CAZMHG010000453.1:0-3121 GCA_964565975.1 uncultured Ilumatobacteraceae bacterium
CGACGGCCTGGGGATCATCTCCGCCTCGTCCGAGGTGGGACCACTGGCGTTCTCCGTGCCGGACAACGGTGGCATCTACCTGGTCCCTGCCTTCACCGGCCTCGGTGCGCCGCACTGGGATCCGTACGCCCGCGGCACCCTGATCGGCATCACCCGTGGCACCACCGCCGCCCACCTGGCCCGTGCCGCGGTCGAGGCGATGGCCTACCAGACCCGCGACGCGGTCGAGGCAATGGGCGCCGCTGCCGGGACGCGGATCACCGATCTGCGCGTCGACGGCGGCGCGTCGGTGATGGACGAGATGTTGCAGATGCAAGCCGACCAGCTCGGCGCGGTCGTCCGCCGGCCAGTCGACCAGGAGACCACCTCGCGCGGCGCGGCGTACCTCGCCGGCTTGGCCGAGGGCGTGTGGGCCGACCTCGCGGCGATCGGCGCCGAGTGGACCGAGGACCGCCACTTCGACCCGAATCCAGAGCGCCTCTTCGCCGACCTCGCCCATCAACAGTGGGCACGAGCCGTCGACCGTTCCAAGACGTGGGCCCGCGCATGATGCCCCACGCCACGCTCCAACCGACCGAACCCGAATCGGTGCTCGACCTGCTCGGCAAGCACACCGACGTGATCGTGCCACTGGCCAACGGCGAGCCGGTCGCCGTGCTGGACACGATCGAGCGCGCCGTCGCCGACGGCCGGGCGGGTTCGGTGAACGTGCACCAGATGCACGCGCTCCACGACCGCCCCTACCTGCACGGCGCCTACGGCGACCGGATGCGGCACATCTCGTACTTCCTCTCGCACGTCACCCGGCCATGCCACGACCGCGGCGAGGTCGAGCTGGTGCCCAACCACTTCAGCGAGGTGTATTCGCTGATGACCTCGCGCACCACCGATCCGCTGGTGATCGCCGCAGCCTCGCCGCCGGATCGCCACGGCTACTTCAGCCTCGGCGTAAGCAGCGACTACACGTCGAGCTTCATCGGGCGCGGCCGGTTCTTCCTGGAGGCCAATGCTCGGATGCCACGCACCTTCGGCCGCAACCAGCTGCACATCAGCCAGGTCGCCGGATGGTGCGAGGTCGACCGTCCACTCGTGCAGGTCCAGCCGCCGGCGATGGACGACGCCGACCACCGCATCGCCGCGTTCGTCGCCGAACGCATCCCCGATGGCGCATGCCTACAGACCGGGATCGGGGCGATCCCGAACGCGATCATGAGCGCGTTGCGCGACCACCGCGAGCTCGGTGTGCACACCGAACTGCTCAGCGACGGGATCATCGACCTGGTCGAACGGGGTGTCGTCAACGGTGTCCGCAAGGTGCACAACCGCACCAAGGTGGTCGGCACGTTCGCCCTCGGGACGCAACGCCTGTACGAGTTCCTCCACGAGAACGCGGCGATCGAGCTGTGGAGCGTGAGCTATGTCAACTCGCCGCTGATCATCGCTCGCGAGCGCAACTTCGTGTCGGTCAACGCCACGCTGGCCGTCGACTTCCTCGGCCAGTGCGCCTCGGAGACGATCAACGGCCGCTACTACTCCTCGTCGGGTGGCCAGGTCGACTTCGCCCGCGGCGCCCTGTACAGCGAGGGCGGGCAGGGTTTCATGGTCCTGCACAGCACGGCCCGCGGCGACGCCGTGAGCCGGATCGTGCCGCAGCTGGCCCCCGGTGACGCGGTGACGACGTCCAAGAACACCGTCGACAAGGTGGTCACCGAGTTCGGTGTCGCCGAGCTGCGCGGCCGGACGATCAGCGAGCGGACCAAGGCACTGATCGCCATCGCGCACCCGGCGCACCGCGATCACCTCACCAGCGAGGCCTACCGCCTGGGCTACCTCACCGCGGCAGACGGCTGAGCACGCTCAGACGCACCGCGGGCACCTCTGAGCATCGCTCAGAGCGCGTCGACGATTTCGCCGAGCAGACGGAACTGCTCGCGCTCACGAGCATGAAACACGCGGCCGCTGCGCCCCGCAGCAACGCCGACGTCGCGACCCGGCAGGTAGCACCAGACGATGTCGCCGGGCGTCGTGTCGTTCGCCGTCAGGTGGCGGCTGCCGAGCAGGAAGGCGATCAGCCAGGCGACATCCGGCGGGCGTCCGGTGCCGGCGATCTCGCGGCCGTCGACCAGGTGGACGGCGACGGCCCATTCGCCGCCGATCAGGTCGCGCACCGCGGTGCAGAAGCGCTGCAGGCGCATCGACGGCGGGGCCACGGCGACCTCGCGGGCGACCGACAAGGTGGCCAACGACGGGTCGGCACGTGGTGCGTCGAGATGGACCACCTCCTCGACGGCGACGCCGGCCGCGGCCGAGATCGTGGCGACCAGTTCGTCGACCGACCTGCCCGGTGGAAGGACGACCGTCAGGTCGTCGATCGCGCTGCCGCCGCCGGTCTCGAGGATCTCGATGCCGATCACGTCGCCACCGACGGCGCCAATCCTGCCGGCGACGTCGGCCAGCGCACCAGGGCGATCGGGGAGCCACACCCGCAGCTCGTAGGTGGCCGGGGCGTCGGCGACGCGCGGGCCAGCCTGACCTGTTGGCTGCTGCTGGTTGCGCGTCGGCTCAGCCAAGCTTGGTGAGCCCCTTCTTCAGGTTGCGGATGCCCTGGGCGATGCGCTGCTCGTTCTCGATCAATGCGAACCGGGCGAATCCTTCGCCACCGGGACCGAAGCCGACGCCGGGCGACAGGGCGACCTCGCACTCGGTGATCACGTGCGAGCAGAACTCGACCGAGTCCATCTCCTGGTACGGCTCGGGGATCGGGGCCCACACGAACATCGACCCCTGCGGCTTGGGGATCTCCCAGCCGATGCGCGCCAGGCCGTCGATCAGCGCGTCGCGCCGGCTCTTGTAGATCGCGCACACTTCCTTCGGGTAGTCGGCGGCCTCGTTCATCGTCACGGTGGCGGCGATCTGGATCGGCTGGAAGCTGCCGTAGTCGAGGTAGCTCTTCAGCTTGACCAGGGCCTGGACGACGTCACGGTTGCCCGCCAGGAAGGCGCACCGCCACCCGGCCATCGAGAACGACTTGGTCATCGAGTACAGCTCGACCGCACACTCCTTGGCGCCCTCGGCCTGCAGGATGGACGGTGGCATGTAGCCGTCGAAGCCGACATCGGCG
>CAZMHG010000454.1:0-3115 GCA_964565975.1 uncultured Ilumatobacteraceae bacterium
TTGGCCTGCTGGCCGACCTGGATCACGTTGAGCTGGACGAACAGCACGACGAAGCAGGCGAGCAACGCGGTGCCCAGCCGGCGGATCCGGCGGTTCACGCGCGCACCCGCTTGCGCCGGATGTCGCGTGGCAGCCGCCGGCGCAACCGCCACGATGCCCACCGTTCGCTGGTGGTGAGCGTGTCCGGCGTCTCGCCGAGGCGCCGCGCGGTGCTGTCGCTGATGCGCACGAGCAGGGCCAGCAGCACGTAGTTGGCGACCAGGCTGGAGCCGCCGTAGCTGATGAACGGCAGGGTCACGCCGGTCAGCGGGAGGACGCGGATCACGCCGCCGATGATGATGAAGGACTGCACGCCGAGGATCGTGGTCAGCCCGGTGGCGAGCAGCTTCTCGAACGGATGGTCGGCGCGCAGGGCGATGCGCAGTCCGGCCCCGATGAGCAGGACGAAGCCGATCAGCACGGCGGTCGCGCCGATCATCCCCAGCTCCTCACCGATGGCCGCGAAGATGTAGTCGTTGCGGACCTGTGGGATGCGGTTCGGGCTGCCCATGCCCAGACCGACGCCGGAGATGCCGCCGTCGGCGAGCGCGAAGTACGTCTGCACGGCTTGCCGGCCGCGGTCGCTGGTGCCGTCGCCGTACTGGGCCCACGGGTTGAGCCACAGGTCGACGCGCAGCTGGACGTGGCTGAACATGCGCCACGCGGCGTAGGCCGCCGCGGCGAAGCTGAGCAACCCGATCACCAGGTAGCTGGCGCGCTCGGTGGCGACCCACAACATCACGACGAACAGGGTGAAGAACATCAACGACGAGCCGAGGTCCTGCTCGGCGACCATCACCAGGACGGCGACGCCCCACGCCGTGAAGATCGGCAACAGGTAGCGCGGCTGAGGAAGGCGCAGCGGCCCGACGCGCCACGTGCTGGCGGCGATCAGTTCGCGCCGCTCGGCCAGGTAGCCGGCAAAGAACAGGGCCAGAGCGATCTTGGCGAACTCGCCCGGCTGGATGGCGAAGGCGCGCAGGTTGATCCAGATCCGCGCCCCGCCGACCGAGGTGCCCAGGCCGGGGATCAACGGCAGCAACAGGCTGCCGACGCCGAGGAACAGGAACGTCCACTTGTAGCGCGCCAGGTCGGAGGCGCGCTGGACGACGACGAGGGTCAGCACGTAGGCGACGACGGCGACGAAGATCCACGTCGTCTGCTTGGCCGCGTAGCGGTCGTTGATCCGGGCGATCATCACGTAGCCGATGCCGTTGAGCAGCGCGGCGATCGGCAGGATCGTGCCGTCGGCGGCGCGGGCGAACAGGCGGTTCACCACGTGGGTGCCGATCGGCAGGCTGATCACGGCGATCAGGAACGGCACGATGCGCGGCGGGAGGACCGCATTCTTGCCCAGCGCGGCGAGCGTGTAGGCCGCGCCGATCGCCACCGCGGCGAGGACGACCAGTTGCAGCTCGGCGTTGCGCCGTCGCCGGGCGAGCAGGGTGATCCGGCTCATCGTCGTGGACCTGGCCCTCGGCCGCGCCTCAGGTACCCGCCGACGAGCTCGGCGTGCCGGTATGGGTGTCCAGGGCGGTCGGCCGCGTCACGGTGCCGGCCGGCGGCAGCGTCGGCAGCACTGTTGCCGACGGGCCGGTCGGCGCGGTGACCAGGGCGCTTGCCGGCGTCGTGGCCGGTGCGGTGGCCGGCACCGTGACGGCCGTGGTGGCCGGGGTCGTCGCGGTTGGCGTGGTCGTGGAGGTGGTCGTGGGCGCCGTCGCGTCGTCGTGGGTCAGGGCGACCACGACGCCCGCGGCGCCCGTGGCGACCAGCACGCTGACGGCTGCGGCAGCGAAGCGCCTGCGCCGGGTGCGGCCACCAATCGGCGACGCGCCAGGGCCGGAGTGATGGCTGGTGTCATGGCTGGCGGAGCGGCTGGTGTCACGGCTGGCGGAGCGGCTGGAGTTGCGGGTGGCGGCGTTGCGCGCGCCGCCGGCGGGAGGGGCGGACGCCGATTCCGTGGCGCGCTGGGCCGAGCCGCGGCGCGCCAACGCGGCGGGCGTCGCCGGTGGCGTCGGGTCGTCGGCGGTGATCAGCGAGGTGTCGTCGTCGTCCCAGGCGTCGTCGGACAACAGCAGGTCATCGGTACCTGGGTCCTTGCCGGCGATCACGTCGACCACCACGACGGTGATGTTGTCGCGCCCACCGGCGGCGTTGGCCGTGTCGACCAGCGCGTCGGCACAGGCCTGCGGATCGTCGTCGTGGTGATCGACGACGGCGGCGATCGTGTCGTCGTCGACCTCGTCGACCAGGCCGTCGCTGCACAGCACGAACCGGTCGCCGCGCACCAGGTTCACGGCCCAGGCGTCGACGCGCACGAACGGTTCGATGCCGAGCGCGCGGGTGATGATGTTGCGCCGCGGGTGGGCTCGCGCTTCGTGCTCGGTGATGTGCCCGGTGGCCAGCAGCTCCTGGACGTAGCTGTGATCGATGGACAGCCGGCGCAGCGCGCCGTCGCGCACGATGTAGGTGCGCGAGTCGCCGACGTTGATCACCGCCATCCGCGCCGGCGCGTCAGCGGTGCTGCTGTTCGCCGGCGGGTGGAGCAGGGTGATCGCGGTGATCGTGGTGCCCATGCCGCGGTGGGCCGCGTCGCGGTGGGCGGCGTGGAAGATCGCCGCGTTGGCCTCGACCGTGGCGGCGACGGCGACACCCATCGACGACGCGCCGTCGCTCAGGCGTTCGTCCATCACCTGCACCGCCAGCGCGCTGGCGACCTCGCCCGCGGCATGGCCGCCCATCCCGTCGGCGACGACGAACAGGTTGGGCCCCACCGTGAAGGCGTCCTCGTTGTCGGACGCCGTGCGCGCCCGGCCGATGTCGGTTGCCGCGCCCCAGCGCAGGAGGTCCGTCGCCCCATGCGAGGCGTCGTGCTCGGCGCTCATCATCCGGCCTCGAAGATCGTGTTGCCGACCTGAAGGCTGTCGCCCGCGGCAAGCTCGGTGGCTCCCTCGACCCGTCGGCCGTTGACGAACGTGCCGTTGGTCGAGCCGAGGTCGTCGACCCACGCGGTGTCACCCTGGCGATAGATGCGGGCATGCTGGCCGCTGGCGAAGGTGTCGTCGGGGATCGCGAT
>CAZMHG010000455.1:0-3099 GCA_964565975.1 uncultured Ilumatobacteraceae bacterium
CGCAAGGTTGCCGCCCTGGTGCAGTGCGGGGCGATCGTCACCATCGTCGCGCCGCACGTCGGCGACGAGATGGCGGCAGTCGTCGCGTCTGCCGGCACGAACCCGGACGAATCGGTGACCCTGCACCGGCGCGAGTACCGCTCGGGCGATGTCGCCGGCATGCACTTCGTCGTCGTCGCCACCGACGACCCTGCGGTCAACGCGCAGGTCGCGTCCGATGCGACACGCGCGGGCGTGTTCGTCAACGCCGCCGACGACCCGGCCAACTGCACGGCGATCCTCCCGGCGGTGTTGCGCCGCGAGCCGGTGGTCGTCGCGGTGTCCACCGGCGGGTCGTCGCCGGCGATGGCCTCGTGGTTGCGTGACCGGATCGCCGCGCTCGTCGACGAGGGTGCCCCGCACGTGGCCACGACGCTCGCCGAGATCCGCCGGCGGATGCACGAGGCCGGCGAGTCGACCGAGTCGGTCAGCTGGATCGAGACGATCGAGCGGCTGTGGGCAGCGCGCCACGACGCCGGGCCAACGCGGCGCGAGCCGGCGGGCTGACGGCGACCACGCCACCGATCACCAGCGTCGCCGGGCTGTCGATCGCCGCAGCCCCAAGCTCGTCCAGCCGGCCGAACCACACCGTCTGCTCGTGTGTGGTCGCCATGCGCACGGCAGCCACCGGTGTGGCCGGGTCGGCGCGGCCGGCGATCAGCGCCGTGGCGATCTCGGCCCGGCGGGTCACGCCCATCAGCACGACGATCGTCCCGCCGATCGCCGCGAGCGCCGCCCAGTCGGGCTCGTCCTCGCCGGCGCGGCGATGGCCGGTAACGACGGTGACCGACGCGGCGACGCCACGATGGGTCACGGGCACGTGGGCAGCTGCTGCGGCAGCGAAGCCGGAGCTGACGCCGGGCACGATCTCGTAGTCGATGCCGGCGTCGGCCAGCGCGAGCATCTCCTCGCCGCCGCGGCCGAACACGAACGGGTCGCCGCCCTTGAGGCGCACGATCGTCCGGCCGGAGCGACCGAGCTCGACGAGCAGGGCGCTGATCATCTCCTGGGGCACCGGACGGCCGGCGCGCTTGCCGACGTCGATCAGCTCGGCGTGATGATGGATCAGCTCGATCACCCCGCTGCCGACGAGCGCGTCGTGCACCACGACGTCCGCGGTGGCGAGCAGCCGCACGGCGCGCAGCGTCAGCAGATCCGGATCACCCGGACCGGCGCCGACCAGGTGGACGGTCACGCCGGTACCTCGGCCCCGACCAGACCGGCAAGCCGATCGGTCCCGATCCGGGCGCAGTAGTCGCCGAACGACTCGCCGTCGGCCCTGCGCCCTGCGTAATCGCGCAGCACACGCCCGACGAGCACCGCCAGCTCCGGCAGGCGCACGCCGGTGCGCACCGCAGGCGCCAGCCGATCACCGAACGGCGAGCCGCCGAGATGCAGGTCGTAGGCGGTCTTCGTCCGTCCGACGATCCCGATCTCGGCGTTGTACGGCCGTGCGCAGCCGTTGGGGCAGCCGGTCATGTTGATCCGGATCGGCTCGTCGCCGACCCCAGCGGCGACGGCCTCGTCCTCGATCGCCGTGATCAGCTCGGGCATCGCCCGCTCGGCCTCGCCGAGGGCCTGGCCACAGGTCGGCAGCGCAGGGCAGGCGATCGCCAGCCGGCGGAGCGGCCGGACGTCGCCCGGCAGGGCGATCCCGTGGCGGGTCAGGATCGCCAGCGTCGCCGCCCGGTCGGCCACGCCGAGCAGCAGGTCCTGGCGGGGGGTCACGTTGAACCGTTCGACCGCGCCGGAGCGGGCCAGGTCGCCGAGCGCCTCGCGCAGCACGCCGGTCACCCGGCCGTTCGGCACCGGCAGGCCGAGCAGGTCTGCGGCGAGCCAGCCGTGGTGCTCGTGGCCCGGCTCCCACGGGGCGATCGTCCGTGGCTGCTCGACCTGGCGACCAAGGGTGGCCGAGATCTCGGCGCGCAACCACGCCACACCGCGCTCGGCGACCAGGTACTTGAGGCGGGCCCGTTGGCGGTCCTCGCGGTTGCCGTGGTCACGGTGGGCGATGATCACCGCGGCGACCAGGTCGGCCAGCCCGTCCGGTTCGGTCCACGCCAGTGCCTGTGCGAGGTGCGGATAGGTGTCGTCCGGTCGGGCATGGCTGACGCCCATCCCGCCGCCGGCGAACACGGTGAAACCGGTGTGCACGTCACCGTCGAGCGTCGGGACGATGCCGACGTCGTTGGCCAGCACGTCCACGCAGTTGTCGCCCGGCCATGCCAGGGCGATCTTGAACTTGCGCGGCAGGTACACGTCGCCGTACAGCGCGCCTTCGTCGGCGACGGCGGGCACCGCGGAGACGGCCTTGTCGCCGGCGACCCACAACTCCCAGTACGCCGCCGTGGTCGGGCGGAAGCGGCGCACGAGCGAGGCCAACGCCGGCGCCAGGACCTGTTGGCGGGCGTCGGGCACCGGGCAGGCCATGATGTTGCGGACCACGTCACCGCACGCGGCGAGCGTCGTCAGCCCGCAGGCGTTGATCCCGCTCACCGTGTCGTGCAGCGAGCCCTTCGGGACCATGTGGAACTGCACGCCCTGCCGTGTCGTCAGCCGCATCGATCCGTCGGCGTACGCGGCCAGCCGATCGAGGGCCAGCCACTGGTCGGCGGTGATGCGCCCACCGGGCACCGAGGCTCGGACCATCAGCGAATGGTCCAGCGCAAGGCGCTGCTGGGCCAGCTTGCGCCGGGTGTCGCGGTCGTCCTGCTGGTAGATGCCGTGGAACTTCAGCAGCACCGCACCGTCGTGGTCGAACGCGTCGGTGTCCGAGGCGAGCTGCTCGGACAGCGTGCCGCGCAGCGAGCGGCTGGCCGCCTTGATCTCCTCGACGCTCATCGCGCTGGTGAACCGGGGTTGGTGGCGTCGGGGTGATTCGCCGCGTCCGGGCCGGCGCGGCGAATCACACCTGCCGCGGCGGTGGTGCGTGTCGCCGGGTCGATGACGACGAACCGTCCGGCTGCCGATGCCGCGGTCCCGGCGTCGACCGGGAGCGGCTGGTCGAGGAGCAGCTCGACGCGGGCCAGGTCGTTGAGGCCGATCTCGTCGGCGGCGACC
>CAZMHG010000456.1:0-3087 GCA_964565975.1 uncultured Ilumatobacteraceae bacterium
CCGCGAGGAGGGCGACGACCTTGGAGCCCGTGGTGCTGGCGTGGGTGGTCATGGCTGCTCTCTTCGGTTCGGGGCCGTCAGGCCAGGTAGAAGACGTCGAAGCGGAGACGGCCGAGGTCGGACGCCGCGCCGGAGCCCGCCGCACCGTCGATCAGGCCGACGAAGACCGCCGCGGGCGATGCCGTCGTCTGACCGCCGTTGACCGTGATGGTCGAGCCGCCGTTGAAGGTGACCGTCACCCGGCCGTTGGACTTGGTCCAGTCCATGTTCACGGTGTACGACGCCGAGTTCGGCAGGTTCCGCCAGCCGCTGGTCGCGTAGGTCCCGTTCGCGAGCCGGCTCTCGACCTGGACGCGGATCGGGCTGGTGGTGGTGCTCCGGCCGAACTTGATCCGGACCATGTCCACGCCGCTCGGACCGTCCAGCACGAACACCGTGCGGGCCTGCGTCGAGTTCAGGCAGGTGGTCGCCGTGGTGGCCGTGGTGCAGCCGGTCCGGGTGCCGGCGTCGACCGCCATCCGGAAGGACGCCCGCAGCGCTGTGGCAGTGGTGCCGGCGAACGTGCCCGCGAGGGTCTTGTTCGCCGACCGGCTCGTGGTCAGCGTGGCCAGCATCGACCGGTTGCCCTCGAGGGCCGGAGTGCCGCGCCAGCCGTTGACCGCGGTCTGGTTGGTGAACTGGGTCTCCGTGGCGCTGAGCGAGCTGTTGAAGTTGTTCGCGAAGAACGGGACGTGGACGACCGTGTAGGGGATCGACACGGTCCGGTAGTTGCCCACGACGTCCTTGACCCGCAGGCCGATGGTGATCGGTCCGTTGGTCGGGCCGGACGTGAGCAGGTTGCGCGTCACGGCGATGGTCCAGGTCGGGTTGCCGACCGTCTGGCCGGTGATCGCCGTGCCGCCACCGACGCCGGGGTCGGCGCCGATCCACCACTCGGCGGAGGCGACGCCGCTGCCGGCGCTGGTCCCCGCGAGCGGGTCGGTGATGGTGGCGGTGATGCTCAGGGTCCGGCTGCCCGGCAGGGTCGTGCCCTGCGAGGCGACGAAGTTCGAGACGCCGGGAGCCGTGCGGTCCATGAGGATCGTCGTGGCCGGGCTGGTGGCGCTGCGGTTGCCCGCGGCGTCGGTCGCGGCGACCGAGATGTCGACCGGGCCGTCCGCGGTGATGGCGGCGAGCCACGCCAGCGGCATGTCACCCGTCCAGTCGCCGTTGGGCAGCTTCGACATCGTCAGCCCGAGGGGGCTGTTGAGGTCGCCGGGGGTGGCGCCGACGTAGGCCTCGACGGTGGTGATGGCGGAGCTGACGCCCGCGCCGGTCCCGTCGTGCAGCTTGGCGGTGATCCGGACCGAGTCCGGCTTGCTGGCGCTGCCGGTGAGGCCGTTGGTCGCCTTCGGGTCCAGCGTGATCAGGTCGATGACCGGCGCGGTGCGGTCCACCGTGAGCGTCGTGGTGCTCTCGGCGCCCCAGTGGCCGAACTGGTCCTTGCCCTGGACGTGGACGGTCTGGACGCCCTCGGGGAGTCCGGTGACGTCGAGGGTCGCGTCGCCGGCCGCCACCACGCGCGGGCCGTTGGTGACCATGGCCGTGGCGGGGACGAGGTTGCCGGCGTCCGCCGGGTCGCTGGACGCGCCCACCCAGTAGCGGGCGGCGGTGACGTTGCTGCCGCCGGTGGTGGTCTCGTCGAGCGTCGACTGGATGTCGGTGGTGGTCGGACCGTTGGGGCCGCCCACGACGGTGTCGCTGAGGACGGTCGCCGCGGTCGGGCCGGTGTTGTCGACGCGGAAGTGCGTCGCACCGAACGCGCCCCAGTTGCCCGAGGAGTTCTTGGCCCGCAGCCACAGCGTGTGCTGGCCGGTGGCCAGGCCCGCGAGATCGGCATCGTCCAGCGACCAGGTCACGGTGGCGGGGCTGCCGGCCCAGGCACCGGTGAGCGTCGTCGCGTTGGTCGAGGCGCTGCCGCCGATCGCCGCCGGGTCGACGTTGTCGATGAAGTACTCCGCGCCGCTGACGCCGGTGGCGTCGGTGAGCGTCGCCTTGAAGGTGGCGGCCTTGGTGGTGATCCCGGGGCCGGACGCGACGCCCGGCTGGCTGGTCACCGCGATGCTCGCGATCTTCGGGCCGGCGAGGGAGCCCGGCGTGACGCTGCCGGTCTCGATGAAGGTGAGCGCGCCACCGAGGACGGGGGCGTTCTTGGACACGGTGTTGATGTCCTGGCCGTTGCGCAGCTCGCCCGGGGTCGAGTAGAGCGCGTAGCGCGTCGCGACCGGGTTGCCGCCGTACAGCGGGTCGCCGGGCATCGTGATGCGCGCGTCGAAGGTGTCGCCCGTCGACATCAGCCGACCCGAGACGTCGAGCGCGGCGGGCAGCGGACGCGACCCGCGGGCCACGACGTGCAGCCGCGTGCCGAGCAGGGTCGGGCTCTTCTCGAGCGGCGCACCGTTCACGACGCGCAGCATGAGGTCCTGCGCCGGGGTCCCCGTGATCACCTGGGTGCCGGGGTAGGCCAGGCCGTTGAGCAGGTGGTACTGCGGCGACCAGTAGCGCATGTTGAAGCCGGCCGGGTCGGCCGCGAGCCGGGTGTCGACGTCGGTGTAGACGAGCACCGCCTCGTCGTTGTAGCCCTTCTCGACCGCGTCGTACGCCACGCCCTTGGGCGAGCCCGTGGTGTCGCCGGGGATCGTCGAGACGACGGTCGCGGACGGACGCACGACCAGCGCGCCGACGAGACCCATGGCGATCTGGCGGGCACCGTCGGCGCCGATTCCTGCCTGGTAGGTGAACGTGCCGGCCCGGTTCGGCTTGAAGGTGAAGGACCCGGTCGCGCCGGGAGCCACCGGGGCGCCGACGACCTTGCCGTCGAGCTGCGGGATCGACAGCGACACGGACTGGTCCATGCCGGCGATCACCGGGAGGTTGTTCGTGAGGGTGATCGTCATCGTGACGCCGACCTCACCGGTGATGACGGCGGAGCCGCCTCCCGCCGGGACGTCCTCCGTCGAGAACTTCCAGGTCGTGAGGGTGATCGGCGTGGCCGACTTCACCTGCAGCGCGGACGTCGTGCCGGTCCGCGCGTACAGGGTGCACGCG
>CAZMHG010000457.1:0-3079 GCA_964565975.1 uncultured Ilumatobacteraceae bacterium
GCTGCAGATCATGTCCGACGGGCAGCCGCGCTTCGTCGCCGGCCGATACGAGGACGAGTACGTCCGTCGAGACAGCGGTTGGAAGTTCGCCAGCCGCACGTACACCGCCCGCTATCTCGGCGACATGGACCTGACGAGCGGCGTGCATCCCGACCGGCCGACGCTGTTCCCGCTGTGGCCACCGCAGCCGCGGCCACCCGGTGGCGAGCGCGATCCGAGCTGACGACCAGCAGCGCGCATGTCGCGGACAATGGTCAGGTGCGGGCGAGCAGGACGCCTTCGCCGCCGGACGCTCGGGGCAGGTCGCTGCGGCCGGCGAGGTAGCGATCGGCGAGCTCGGCGGTGGACACACACTCGACCGTGGCGAAGCCGGCCTCGGTGGCTAAAGCAGCCATCTCGTCCGGCGTGAAGTAGCTGATCCACGGGGTGCCGGATGCCCTGGCGCCCTCGGCGGCACCTTCCAAGCCGCGCCGTTCGGCCGGGTCGGCCAGGTCGAGGGGGAGCATGAACGTCATCACCGCCACCGAACCGGGGGCCATCGCCGCGAGCTGCCGCAGGGTGGCGGCCGTCGCGTCCTTGGTGATGTACATCGACACGCCGCTGGACGAAGCGACCGCCGGAACGGTGGGATCGAATCCGGCGCTGGCCAGCAGCCGCCACCAGTCGCCGCCGGTCTCGAAGTCGACGGACACGAAGTGCAGGTGGTCCGCCACGCCACCGAGGGCGACGAGGCGGTCGCGCTTCCATGTCTGTGGGCCGGGTGCGTCGATCTCGAACACCTGCACGGGCGGCGGCCCGCCCGGCACCGGCTTGTGGCGTCGGGCGAAGGTGTCCAGGCCGGCACCGAGCAGGACGTACTGGCGGAAGTGGCCGTCGACCACGAGGTCCTCGACGAAGCGAGTGCGCGCGACGATGCCGATGCGATACGGCCCGGTGCCGGCCGGATGCATGTCGCCGCGCTGGCGCCACCCGTCCGGCGGTGCGGCGACCGCAAGGCCGATCTCGTCGTCGATCAGGTGCGGAGGCGGGTCGACCTGCACGTGCAGTGCGCGCCACAGCGCGGTGCGGACCGCGCTGCTGTCCGGGGCGCCGCTCATGACGGATCCGCCGGCGTGACGGGGAGCGCGAGCCGGACGAGCTGTCGGTAGTAGGCCACGCCGTTCGGGATGATCGCGTCGTTGAAGTCGTACGTGGTGTTGTGCAGGGGCGTGCCTCCCCGTGCCTGGTCGATGCCGTTGCCGATGAACGCGAAGCAGCCGGGAACGGCAGCGGCGAGGACGGCGAAGTCCTCGCTGGCCATGATCGGCGTGCAGTCGCCCTCTACCGCTGCGGCCCCGAGCGCGGCGATCGCCGCCGACGTCGCCAGCGCCGCGCAGCCCGCGTCGTTGACCGTGGGGACGAACTCGCGGGTGTAGGCCACGGTGCACGTCGCGCCATGGGCTTGGGCGACGCCCGCGCACAGCCGTCGGATGCACGCCTCGATCTGCGCGCTCACCTCGGGATCGAAGCTGCGGGTGTCGCCACGGATGATCGCCTCGCCAGGGATCGCGTTGCGCGTTCCATCGGTGTGGAACTCGGTGCACGACACGACGGCCGATCGGCTGGGATCGATCGCCCGTGACACGACGGTCTGCAGGGCGAGGACGATCTCGGCACCGACGACGAGCGGGTCGATAACCATGTGCGGTCGCGCCGCGTGCCCGCCACGCCCGTGCACCCGGATCTCGAAGTTGTCCTCGCCGGCCATCAGCGCACCCGCGCGGGTGTGGATCGCGCCTGAGGCGATGCCCGGCATGTTGTGCAGGCCGAAGATGGCTTCGATCGGGAATCGATCGAGGAGCGCGTCGTCGAGCATCGCCTTCGCGCCACGGCCGTGCTCCTCGGCAGGCTGGAAGATGAAGCGAACGGTGCCGTCGAAGCCGACACCCAGATCGGTCGCCAGCGCAGCCGCGGTGGCCAGCAGCATCGCCATGTGCCCGTCGTGTCCGCAGGCGTGCATCACACCGGGCGACGTCGACCGATACGGCCGGTCGGCGTGCTCGTGCAGCGCCAGCGCGTCCATGTCGGCGCGCAGGCCGATCGCGCGGGGCGACGCACCACGACGGAGCGAGGCGACGATCCCGGTGCCGCCCACGCCACGGGTGACGGTGAGCCCGACGCCCTCGAGGACCTGGGCGACGTAGTCCGCGGTGTGGTGCTCGGCGAAGCCGACCTCGGCGAGCCGGTGAAGGTCGCGCCGCCAGCGCACCGCCGTGTCGAGGGTCGCCGTGTCGAGCGTCGCCGTGTCGAGCGTCGCCGTGTCGGGGATCGCTGCCGAGGTCATCGTCGGATCATCGCGCGCCGCCGTGGTCCCGGTCCCGACCCCCCCCGGCGGAGGTGGCATGTTCGCCGAGCGCGGCGCGCAGGGCGCCGTCGAGGTCGCGCCACAGGTCGTCGACGTGCTCCACCCCGACCGACAGCCGGCACAGCGTCGCCCCGGCGATCGCTGCGTCTCCCGCGTACCGGGCGCGTCGCTCGATCAACGTCTCGACCCCACCGAGGCTGGTGGCGTGGGTCATCAGCCGCAGCCCGGCGAGGAACGCCTCGGTCTGCGCCACGGTGCCGGCGACCTCGAAGGCGAGCATCGCCCCGCACCCGTCGGGGAGGGCGCGGCAGGCGCGCTCGTGGTTGGGGTCGCCGGCCAGGCCGCCGTAGTGGACCCGCGAGACCCCGGGATGCGCGGCGAGTCGGTGGGCCAGCTCGACCGCCGTCTGCTCGGCACGGTCCAGTCGCACGGCGAGCGTGCGCAGGCCGCGCAGCGCGAGAAATGCCTCCAGCCCGCCAGGGATCGCGCCGTGGTCGTGACGGAAGGCCGACAGCGCCGCGGCGTGCGCCGGGTCGCGGCAGATCGCCGCGCCGAGCAGCAGGTCGGAGTGGCCGCCGATGAACTTGGTCGCCGAGTGCATCACGATGTCCGCGCCCATCGCCAGGGGCCGTTGGCGCAGCGGCGTGGCGAACGTGGCGTCGACCACGACGGTCGCCCCGGCGGCATGGGCGGACTGCACGATCGCCGCGACGTCGGCGACGATCATCGCCGGGT
>CAZMHG010000458.1:0-3043 GCA_964565975.1 uncultured Ilumatobacteraceae bacterium
TCAACCCGCGTGCTCCGCTACCCTCGACGAATCTCGGGCTGCTCGTGTACACGTGCGGGCAGATCCCGTCGAACGTCGTCATCCAACGGGGGTAACCGGTGAACGGTCCAGCGCTGCTGGCCTTGCAAACCATCGACAGCTCGCTCGACCAGGTCGAACACCGGCGCAAGCGCCTGGCAGAGCGCGCTCAGCATCAGGCCGCGGGCGAGCGGGTCGCCGAGTTCGACGGCCAACTGGCCCACCTCGCGGCCCGCGCCCAGGCTGCCGAGGCGGCGATCACCGACGCCGAGCACCAGGCCGAAGCACTGACGGTCAAACGCACCCGGCTGGAAGCGCAGTTGAAGACGGTCATCGCGCCGCGCGAGGCCGAAGCGCTGATGCACGAGATCGCCATCCTCACCGCCAAGCGTGGCGAGTTGGACGATGCCGAGTTGCAGGCAATGGACGACATGGCCGATGTCGAGGCGGCGTCCGCCGAACTGGGCGACCAGCGCGCCGCGGCCGACGCCGCCCGCGTCGCTGCAGCCAGAGCATTGGGCGAGGCCGAGTCGGCGCTGGACACCGAACGCGACCAGATCCTGGCCGGTCGTGGCCCGGCACGTGACGCGCTCAGTTCCAGCGAGCAGGAGCTGTACGAGCGTCTGCGTGCCCAGCACGGCGGCGTGGGCATCGCCAAGCTCGAGGGGATGCGTTGCCAGGGGTGTCACCTCGACCTGTCGCGCGCCGAGGTCGACGCGGTGCGCGCCCTGCCGGCGGGCGAGCCGGGCGAATGCCCGCAGTGCCACCGGCTGCTCGTGCGCTGAGCCGGCGATGTTCCTGTGGTTCCTCGGCACGTCGGTGGTGGCCGTGTGGTTCGTGTTCCGCGACGTCCGCTTCGACTACCGATTGCTGCTCGTGGGCAGCGTGTTGCCCGGCGTGATCGACGTGCCTGGCGGTGTCGCCCGCTGGGCGCACAGCCTGACGGTCGGCGTCGGTCTGCTGGTCGTGGTGATGCTCACGACCGGTCGGCGGCCGATTCGCCGGCTGGCGCTCGGCATGCCGATCGGGATGATGCTGCACCTCGTGTTCGACGGCGCGTTCTCGCAGACCGCCGTGTTCTGGTGGCCGTTCTCCGGCGGATGGGGTCACCATCGCCCGCTGGAATCGAGCCGCGGCGCGTGGGATGTGCCCCTCGAGCTGATCGGCGCGCTGCTGGTCGGGTGGGTGTGGCGCACGTTCGGGCTGGACGACCCGGCCCGCCGGCGGAACTTCGTGCGCACCGGGCAACTGACGCCGGTCGAGCACCGACGTTAGGATGCGTCCGACGGTGAGTCGGCCGGGTGGCCGCGGCGTGACCCGATCACGTCGAGGAAAGTCGGGACTTCACAGGGCAGCGTGCTGGCGAGAGCCAGGTCGGGGCGACCTGACGGTGAGCAACAGAGAGAGACCGCCGATGGACCTCACGGTCACAGGTAAGGGTGAAACGGTGCGGTAAGAGCGCACCAGCGTGCCGGGCGACCGGCACGGCTCGGTAGAGCCGACGCGAAGCAAGGCCAAGCAGGGGAGACGGGCGGCCCGTCCGCACTTCGGTGCACTCCCCGGGTAGGCCGCACAGATGGATGGTCACCGGTGCTCGCGCACTACAGGATCCCGCTTACAGGCCGGCTCACCGTCGCCCCGCCTGACAACGCCCGTGCGGGCCGGCCTGCTGGCCGGACGTCAGCAGCTCTTGGCGGTGTCCGGGTAGATGTACGAGTTGTCGCTCGGCGTGTCGACCACCGACTTCAGCCGGACGCCGTTCTCGTCGCCCTCGCCGACCACCAGCTGGATCGACCCGAGCTGACCGAACTGGCCGGGCAACGCCACCGGCAGCGGGATCTCGGTCTTCGGCGGCCCGGCATCGGGGGCCACCGTCGTGGCCACGGTGGTGGTGGTCGGCATCGGCGCGCCGGCGTTCGCGGCGTCCGTGGCGGTGACGTAGCCGCCCGGGCGGGCGGTGTTGATCGTCATCGCCAGCAACGCCGCGCGGCGCGCCGCGTGCACGCTCTCGGTGAGCGAGGTAACGCGGAATGCCGACTCGGTGAGCGTGCCGACCATCTGCTGGTACGACGCCGAGCTGACGGATTCCAGCGCGTGCACCAAGTTGAGCACGTCGCGCTTGGGGTCGTCGCTCGCCGGGATCTTGCGCGCCGGGATGCCGGTGGTGATCCGTTGCAGCGCTGGCGTGATCAGCGCCGAGTCGAAGCGCGGGTTGCTGCACGGCCAGGGTTCGTCGCCGGCGCTGGTGGTCGCCGCGTCGAAGTCCTTGGCTGCCGCCTGGTGATCGGCGAGCAGGCGGGTGAACAGTTCCTGGTGCGACGCGTCGAGCAGGTCGGCCGAGGCCAGCGCCTGTTCGTACACCGCGATGATGCTGCGCTCGAGCGAGGCCGAGGTGCGCAGGAGCACGGCGTTGGTGATCGTCTCCTTGGGCAGCGAGGCGCCGGTCGGCTCGTAGCCGACGCGAGCCGGGGGCTGATCGTCGACACCGCAGGCAGCGAGGAGGGCAGCGAGCCCGAACGCCGAACCGGCGGCGACGAACAGTTGGCGGCGGCCGAGGCCGCCGGATCCGGGTTGGGTCTCAACGTGCTCCACGGCTCACCCTTCCACCGACAGCGCACCGGCTTCGGCACTGACCAACAGGTCGTCGAGCAGGCCCGTGCCGATCATGTCGGCGAGGATCGTGCCGGCGCGGGCCGATGCCGTGGCGATCGACGCCAGCAGGTTCAGCCCGTCCGTGCCGGTGAGGCGTCCGATCGCGTCCTCGAGCGTGGCGACGATCACCGACTCCACCGTGGCCGCGGCGACGGATGCCTTCTGGCCGCCGGCGGCGAACGCGTCGGCTGCGCCGCTGAACACCGTCCCGCCGGTTTGGGCAGCCTTGCGCCCGAGCAGTTCCTCTTCACTGTAGCCCATCATCTCGCAGAACTTGCGGTTGACGCGCAGGTATTTGCCGTCCGAGGAGGTATGCACGATGCCGACCGCCGCCTGGTTGAAGGTGTCGCGGTGGTGCTGTTCGAGTTCCTTG
>CAZMHG010000459.1:0-964 GCA_964565975.1 uncultured Ilumatobacteraceae bacterium
GCTGACGCCAGTGGTCGAAGGCGGCCAGCGAACCGATGACGGTCATCACCGCGTCGGGCATCGCCGTCGGGTCCGGCGGGACGTCGGGCAGATGCTCCACCTCGCGCACCACGTCGTAGCCGAGATAGCCCATCAGCCCGCCCTGCAACGGCGGCAGATCGGGCATCACCGGCGAGCGGTACACGCGGAGCAGGGCTTCGACGGCGGCGAGCATCCCGCGGTCGGTCGGCACCCCGTTGGGCAGGTTGCCGGACACGTGGACCTCGCCGTCGCGCAACTCCAACTGGGCCGACGGGTTGCGCCCGACGAAGCTGTAGCGCGCCCACCGTTCGCCGTGCTCGACCGACTCGAGCAGGAACCCGTCGCCGTCGCCGACCAGCTTGGCGAACGCGGCGACCGGTGTCTCCAGGTCGGCGAGGACCTCGGTCCACACCGGCACCACCGTGTGCGTCGCGGCGAGGGCGGCGAACTCGTCGAAGGCAGGGCGCAGCGCGATCGCAGTGCTCACCGGCGGCCACCGCCCACGTCGGGCAGGATCACTCGGCCGCGCCGAGGCGGCGGTAGAAGCACGAGCGGGCGCCGGTGTGGCAGGCGCCGTTGCCCTCCTGGTCGATCAGGAACAGCAGCACGTCGGCGTCGCAGTCGTAGAACGCCTCGCGCACGAACTGCCGGTCGCCGCTGGTGTCGCCCTTGCGCCAGACCTCGTTGCGGCTCCGGCTCCAGTAGACCATCCGCCCCTCGTCGAGCGTCATCCGCAGCGTCTCGGCGTTCATCCAGGCCATCATCAGCACGTCCCTGGTGGACGCCTCCTGGGCGATCGCCGGGACCAGCCCGTCGGCGTCGAACTTGATCGACGCCAGCTGCGCCGGCGTCGGTTGGATGCGCGTCCCGTTCACAGGTACAGCCCCGTGCTCGCCTCGATCCGTGACGCGGCTACGGCGTGGATGTCGCGCTCGCGCAACAT
>CAZMHG010000459.1:974-3042 GCA_964565975.1 uncultured Ilumatobacteraceae bacterium
GTAGTCCTCGCCGCGCACCTCGACCTCGTAGCGGTCCTCGGGGCTGAACAGCACCCGGTCGCCGACCTCGGCGCTGCGGACGTTGTGGCCGAGCGCGACGACCTCGGCCCACGCCAGCCGCTTGGACATCTGCGCCGTGGCCGGGATGAGGATCCCGCCGGTGCTGCGCCGCTCGCCGTCCTTGTCGGGGATGCGCACCAACAGGCGGTCGTTGAGCATCTTGATCGGCAACTTCTCGTCCACAGCCACGGCGTCGAGGATAAGGGACGCCACCGACCTGCAGGCAGGCGTGACACGCAACGGCGCGGTCAGGCGGTGATCGCCTCGACGCGCGCCGCGATCGCCGGGGTGAGGCGCGGGATCACGTCGAGCGTGGCGAAGTTCTCGCGCACTTGCTCGGGCCGGCTGGCGCCGGTGATCACCGTGGTGACGTGCGGGTTCAGCGTGCACCACGCCAGCGCAAGCTGGGCGAGGGTGCAGTCCAGATCCTTGGCGATCGGTCGCAACGCCTCGACCTTGGCGACCGCAGCCTTGTTGGTGACGCTGCGGCGCAACCACTCGTAGCCCTTCAGCCGGGCCCGGCTGTCGGCCGGCACGCCGGCGCCATACTTGCCGGTCAGCAGTCCGCTGGCCAGCGGACTCCAGATCGTGGTGCCGAGGCCGATCGTGTCGTACAGCGTGGCGAACTCGCGCTCGACCTTGTCGCGATGGAACAGGTTGTACTCGGGCTGCTCGACGACCGGCTTGTGCCAGCCGTACCGGTCGCAGATCTCCCACGCCTCGCGGATCCGCTCGGCCGGCCATTCGCTCGTCCCCCAGTACAGGGCCTTGCCGCGCTCGACGACGTCGTGCATCGCGTGCGCCGTCTCCTCGACGGGCGTGGCGTCGTCGTGCCGGTGGCAGTACGCCAGGTCCAGGTAGTCCAGCCCGAGGCGCTGTAGTGACGCGTCGACCGCTTGGATCAGGTACTTGCGATTGAGCGTGTTGTTCATGTTCGGCACGTCGGGGTGCAGGCCCCAGAAGAACTTGGAGCTGATCACGTACGTCTCGCGCTCCCAGCCGAGCTGGCGGAGGGCGTTGCCCATGATCACTTCGCTCTTGCCGCCGGCGTAGGCCTCGGCATTGTCGAAGAAGTTGCAGCCGGCTTCCCAGGCGATCTGCATGCAGTCGAGCGCCATCGTGTCGTCGAGCTGCGTCTGGAAGGTGACCCAGCTGCCAAAGGACAGCACGGACAGTTGCAAGCCGGAGGTTCCCATCCGGCGGTACGGCATCTTGGTGGCACTCATCGACCTCAACCTATCCCGCACCCTTCTCGCCAACGGACGGAGACGACCGAGCACGGCGAGACCCGCCGGCCGGGTGGGCCAGTGCGTCATCGGTCGCAGATCGTCAGCCCTGCAGCGGCCATCACCTGCTTGGCCTCGCGGATGGTGTGCTCGCCGAAGTGGAAGATGCTCGCCGCGAGGACACCCGTCGCACCGCCCTCGACCACCCCGTCGACCAGGTCCTGCAAGGTGCCGACACCACCGCTGGCGATCACCGGGACCGGCATGGCGGTCGTCACCGCACGGGTCAGCGGCAGGTCGAAACCTGCGCGGGTGCCGTCGCGATCCATCGACGTGAGCAGGATCTCGCCGGCGCCGAGGTCGACGGCGCGCCGGGCCCACTCGAGCGCATCGATGCCGGTGGGAGTGCGCCCGCCGTGGACGTAGACCTCGAACCCGCTCGGCAACGCACCCCGCTTGGCGTCGATCGCGCAGACGCAGCACTGTGCCCCGAACTCCGCGCCGATCTCGGCGATCAGCTGCGGCCGCTGCACCGCAGCGGTGTTGACGCTCACCTTGTCGGCCCCGGCGCGCAGCATCCGCCGAGCGTCGTCCGCGCTCCGGATCCCGCCGCCGACGGTGAACGGGATGAACACCTGATCGGCAGTGCGGGTGACCACGTCGAGCATCGTGTCCCGGCCGTCGCTGGACGCGGTGATGTCGAGGAAGACCAGCTCGTCGGCACCCTCGGCGTCGTAGCGCGCCGCCAGCTCGACCGGGTCGCCGGCATCGCGCAGGTCGAC
>CAZMHG010000460.1:0-3032 GCA_964565975.1 uncultured Ilumatobacteraceae bacterium
CGTGCGCGAGCGCGCCGCGCGCCGCGGATTGCGCACGGCCACCAAGCCGGACAGCCAGGACGTGTGCTTCATCACCGATCACGGCGGGCGCGAGCAGTTCCTCGGCGAACGGATCCCGTTCACGCCGGCACGGGTCGTCGACGCCGACGGTGCCGTGCTCGGCGGCGTCCCCGCGGTGGAGCTGGTCACGATCGGCCAACGGCGCGGGTTGGGCATCGCCGGTGGAGGGCCGAAGCGCTTCGTCACCGAGATCCGGCGCGCCGACGCCACGGTCGTGCTCGGCCCGAGCGAGGCGTTGCTGGTCGCCGAGCAGCCCGTCGGGGACGTGGTCTGGGCTGATCTCGCCCAGGTCGGCCAGCGGGTGCTGGTGCAGTGCAGCGCCCACGGCACGCCGCAGCCGGCGGTGCTCGTGCCGGCGGCACCGTCGACGGCTGCACCGCCGGCGGGATCGGCGGGCGGGTGGCCGGCGGCACCCGACGTCCGGACGGACACGGTGGTCGTGCGGTGGGACGCGCCCCAGCGGGTGGTGGCTGCCGGGCAGAGCGTGGTGTTCTACGACGGCAGCGACGGGTACGTCCTCGGCGGCGGCACGGCCCGCTGACGTGCCAACATGACGCGATGAGCACGCGTCAGATCAGCACGTTGGTGTCGGGCGGCAGCTTCTTCGAGGGCCCTCGCTGGCACGACGGTGCGTGGTACGTCTCCGACTTCTACCGCCACGAGGTGCTGCGCATCGGCACCGACGCTTCCGTCGAGACGCTGTGCGAGGTGCCCGGCCAACCGTCGGGGCTCGGCTGGCTGCCCGACGGGAGCATGCTGATCGTGTCGATGCGTGACCGACGTGTGCTGCGCCTGCGTGACGGGCAGCTGGAGGAGTTTGCCGACCTCTCCGCGCTGGCCGCGTGGCACCTCAACGACATGGTCGTCGACCGCCATGGGCATGCGTTCGTCGGCAACTTCGGCTACGACCTGATGGGCGGCGCGCCTCCCGCGACGGCCGACCTGATCCGCATCGATCCGGATGGGCGCGCCGCCGTCGTCGCCCACGACCTGATGTTCCCGAACGGCTCGGTCATCACGCCGGACGGCGGCACGCTGATCGTCGGCGAGACCGGCGGCAACCGGTACACGGCGTTCGACCTGGCCGACGACGGATCGCTGAGCAACCAACGCGAGTGGGCCAGCTTCGGCCCCCAGCCGTACGGCGAGAACTTCGCCGAGATGGCCGGGCACATCCGCGTCGCCCCCGATGGCTGCACGCTGGACGCCGAGTTACACATCTGGGCCGCCGACGCCTTCTTCCAGCGTGTCGTGCGCGTCGCGCCGGGCGGCGAGATCGTCGAAGAGATCCCTGGGCCCGACGGGCTCGGGGTGTACGCCTGCCAGCTCGGCGGGCCCGACGGGCGGACGCTGCTGATGTGCTGTGCGCCCGACTTCTTCGAGCACAACCGGGCGAGCACACGCGAAGCGTTCCTGGCGACGACGAGGGTCGACGTCCCGCACGCCGGCCTGCCGTAGCCGCTGGCGCGCCGTCAGCTGCGCAGCGCGGCGAGCGCCCTGCCCGGCCGGGACGGGGCAATCAGGAACGACTGGACGTGCAGCGCGGTGGGTTGCTCGCGCCCGTTGCGCACCAGCACCAATGCCATGTCAACCAACCGGATCTCGACCAGGTTGCCCGTGGCCGGGCCGGACACGTCGAGCGCTTGCGTGCCGTCGACGGCCAGCCCGTGGCCGGTGACCTGCCGCCACGGGACCATCAGCGTCTCGGACAGCACCACGGCGTCGTGGAGCACCAGCCCGGCAGGGACGAGGACGAGCCATCGCCGGGTGAACTCGTGCCAGCGGACGAAGGCGAACCGTCCTGCTGCCGCCGCCGCGGCGAGCAGCAGCCCGCCGAGCAGCCAGCGACGACCGGCCGTCGCCAGGACGCCGATGGTGACCAGCGCGGCCCACACCAGCCAGGCCACGGCCATCGGCGCGACGAACGTGGCCGGGGGTCGCAACGGGTAGCGCCGCTCGTGACCGTAGGCCGACGCCTGCACGAAGGCCCGCCCAGTCTCTGCCCAGAACACCACCAGCACCAGGGCCGCGCTCGCCGCGACGGCCGCCGCGCCGCGCATCGGGCCGGCGCCTGCTGTCCAGGCGACGACCGCGGCGACGAGCGTGAGGGGGGTCGTGGCGCGCAACACGGTGAGCGTGGCCACCGACGGGACGAGCACGCCGACCAGCACCACCCCGGCCAGCAGCCACCACGCCCAGGTGCCCACCGTGCGGGCCGCCGCGCCGTGGTGACCGGTCGCCGCGGCGACCGCCGCTGCGCCACCGACCACGGTCGCCAGCCAGGCCAGGCGTGCCAGCCACACCGGTGAACGCAGCACTGCAGGCACCCGGCCACGGTATCGGCGGTGCCAGCGTCGGGCCGCATGGCCGTCGCCGCGTCGCGCGCACGGTCGTCACGCGCTTGTCGCCACGAGCTTGCCGCCACGAGCTTGTCGCCGCGAGCTTGCCGCCACGAACGGTGGCCACGCACCGCGGCGCATGGTTCGTCGCCGTCCGGCGCGAGGTGTCACGATGTGGGCGCGTCGCGGGAAACGGCGTGCGAGCGAGCAGCGAGCGGCGAGCAGCGAGAGGAGGCACCGTGCGAGATCTGGGCTTCCGTTGGCAGCCGCGTGGCATGGTCACCGGCATCGGCAGCCTGCCGCACCGTTCGGCCCGGGCTGCGGCGGCCTTCAGCCTGGCGTCGAGTGGGCTGCCCGCGGCCCCCACGCTGCCGCGCCGGTCCCCGGCCGAAGGCACCATCAGCCAGGCAGTCGCGGGCATGCGCGGCTTCACGATCGGGCAGTACGCCAGCATCGCCGTCGACGTCGCGGCGATCGACGTCGACGACCCGTGCAGCCCGGACCTGGCCGACGACGCCCACGGTGGCCTGCGGGCGTTCCTCGACGAAGCCAAGCGCATCGGGTTCCATCAGCCGGTCAAGCTGCAGTTCGTCGGCCCGGACCTCCCCAGTCCCCCCGATGCTGAAGCGCACC
>CAZMHG010000461.1:0-3026 GCA_964565975.1 uncultured Ilumatobacteraceae bacterium
CTTCAACGACGAAACGTCCTCGATCTCCAATCCTCGCAACTTCCGGGCCTGGTGGTATGAGAACAACAACCTGGGCGGGTGGTCATGGTGCCTATCAGCAAACAAGAAGGACAATGATCTGCCCAACGCACAGAACGATGAGTTCTCCTCTTCTCAAAGCGCGAATACCTTTGTGAATTGTCCTTGAGCCAGCAGCGGTTGGCAAGAGCCGGGTCCAACGGCGCGTGGAGGCTATTCGCGTCGACTTCTGTACTCGTCATGCTTGCCGCCGCTGGCTGCTCATCGAGCCAGAGTGGTCCGTCGTCATCCATGGTGGCCGCAATTGCTGCCAAGTACCCGGCTGCCGAGTCGACGGGAGTCATCGACAGCTTGTTGGGCGGCGCGGAGGACTATTACCTCCAAGTGAAGTTCAACGATGAGATGGAGGCGTGCAATGCTCGGGCCGGATTTCGGTGGCCGGTCGTTTTGCCACCCGCGTCGTCGTACACCCCCGGCCGAATCGACGAACTCACGATCTCGAATGCGCAGCAGTACGGCTACCGTGCCGTCGGCTCGGTGCAACGGTCTGAGGGAGGCCCTGAGTCGACTCGGCCCGGCGCCAACGAATACGACCGTTACGTAGCGTCGCTGACTGCTGCCGAGCGCGAGCGCTTCAACCTCGCCTCGGCCGCGTGCATCGGGAAGACGAGGGCAGAGCTGTACAGCACGGAGTACGAACAGGCGCGCCAGGTCTTCGACGAGAAACGCAAGCAGCTGATCGACCGGATCTCGGGGTCACCGGAACTGGCAAGGCTGGACAGCGCGTGGAGTCGGTGCATGAAGTCGGCTGGGTACGCGTTCAGTCGGGAGGCTGACGCGCGAAACGCCTTCACCGGAGCCGAGCTCACCCCGGCAGAAACGTCGACCGCGATCGCCGACGCTCGATGTCAGGACTCGCTCGGGTATCACGTGGAGTACATCAGGATCATCCGTTCGTACGAGACCGAGTTCATCGCTGAAAACGAGGCGTTGATGCTTGAGGTGTATCAGGCAAAGTACGGCAAGGCATACGGCAGCTGACCTACGAGGTTTGTCGGGCGAGGGGCTGGTGCGGTGGCCTGTGGCTGTCGGGTTGGGTCCCGCTCGGTCGTCGTGGTGGCGTGAACATCCCCCGCCGTGGCGGACACGTAACCAGTCAGGTGGGGGTCGGCAGCCATGCGCCGGTGGGGGTGAAGAGGTCTTTCAGGTGATGGTGGATTGGTTGGTGCTGTTTGCGGTTGGTGGAGATGTAGCTGCGGATGGTGGTGAAGCGGGCGGCGCCGGTGGGGCTGGGGAACTCGCCGCTGATCTTGGCCTGGAGCTTGATCATGCGCAGGTCGCGTTCGGCCTGGTTGTTGTCGAATGGCAAGGACGTGTCTCGGGTGTAGGCGAGGAACAGGTCGCGGTGCCCAGCGAGCGCGACGGCGAGGAGCCGGGCGTCTTTGTTCGTTCCGTACAGGTAGGTGCCCGCGACGGCCGGTGGCGCGGCCCGGGCTGTGTCGTCGCAGAGTGCGTTCCACCGTTTTCGGATCCGGCGTTGGTGGTGGGCGGACAGGGCCGTGTTGCCGCTGGCGCGGGCGGCATCGACTCGATTCTTGGTGTCGATGATGAGCTCGATGAACTCTCGGGCCCACGTCTGGTGGCGGTGGTTGCCGAGCAGTTCGTTCAGCGACCGCAGGATGTGGGCGTTGCACAACACGTGGCCAGTCCCGTAGTTGAAGTACATGGCGAGCCGATCATGGACGATCGTGCCGGTGTAGGTCCCGAGCGGTCCGGCTTCGACGGTGGCCTTGTCGCGTCGACCGACGTGGAGCAGGGTCAACAGCGCCGTGCAGCACACGTGCACCCAAAGGGCCTTCTTGTCGGAACGCACCGATGTTTCGTAGCGTGCACGACCGGCGCCGCGGCGAGTTGGGCGGCGACCACAGCAAGGAACCCGACGAGGGCATCGGCGGCTTCGCGCATCCAGTTGTCGAGGGTCCCGGTGGACACGCTCACCCCGAACAGGTCGGCCAGCGCCTGGGCGCACCGTTCCCGTGGGAGGTGCTGCGCGCACATCAGATACAAACGGTGGGCTTTGATCGACGGGCCGTAGCACGCCGGTGCCGTGGCTTCGGGCGGGAACACCCCGATGGTCTCGCAACCACACGCGCACCGAAGCTTCTCGGCGCGGTGCTCGGTGACGACCACCGTAGGATCAGCGACATCAAAGACCTGCCGCGACGAGGACCCGACCAGGGTGGCGTTGTCCAACCCACGCTCACAGCCCCGGCACCGCACAGGCCGATGAACCACGACCACATCAGCATCGGCGACCCGGGACAGCGTGGCCCCCGGCGTGCCCGGCTGCTTGCCCTGCTTGCGGGCCATCGCCCGCCGAGCGGCACGGCTCGCGTTCTCTCCTCGGGCCGACTTCACCGTGCCAGCATCGCTCGACGGAGGCTTCGACGAGTTCGACGAGTTCCGCCCCAACAGCCTCTCAAGCTCAGCCACCTTGCCCAACACCGCCGCCAACTGCTCCTCCAGCCGCCGCACCCGTTCGCTCAACACACCGTTCTCGGCCTCGAGCTCAGCGATCCGGGCCTGCGCGTCCACACCCCAGGTCTACAACCCCACGCGCGCACCGTGGTGGAACAATCGCGCGCTCCGCGCGCAACACAGCTGACTGGTTGCGTCCGCCCTATCTGCCGAGTTCGACGTGATCGAGACCAACCTGAACGTTGCCATCGAGTTTGCCAAGCACTGCCAACAGTCCTACCTGGCCGGAACACCCGAGATCCGCAGACAGTTGAACCAAGCCATCTTCGACAAGCTCTACGTCCACGAAGAACAGGCCATCACCAGCGACCTAGCTCAACCATTCCGCACTCTGCTGGGAGCAGAGGTGCGGGCACTGGCTGACGCAAGTACCAGGGGTCAGAACAGCAAAAGCCCCCGAACCGATGAGACGGTCGAGGGTTTGAGTGTTGACTACATGGTGGGCGCAGAGGGACTCGAACCCCCGACCA
>CAZMHG010000462.1:0-3026 GCA_964565975.1 uncultured Ilumatobacteraceae bacterium
CCCTGCGGACCGCCGCGCCACGGCGGCGTCAGGTGGTGCGGGCGAGGAGTCGGCGGAGCAGCTCGGCGACGAGCTCGGCTCGCGGGACCAGCTGATCGACCTCGACGAACTCGTGGTCGGCGTGCGCGCCGCCACCGATCGCGCCAAGCCCGTCGAGGGTCGGGATGCCGAGCGCCGCGGTGAAGTTGCCGTCGCTGCCCCCGCCGACCGACACGGTGTCCAGCTGGTGTGACCCGAGCTCGGCGGCCGCGGCGAAGGCATAGGGCAGCAGGGGCGCCGACGACGACGCCGGCATCGGCGGGCGGTTGATCCCGCCGGCCAACTCGATCTCCGCGCCGGGCACCGTCGTGCGCAGCCGGCGCATCGCCGCCTCGACGCGCTCGCGCTCGGCGGGGACGGTGACCCGGGCGTCGACCAGCACTTCGGTCGTGGCCGGGATGACGTTGTCGGCCGTGCCCGCGCGGGCCATCGTCGGCGTCACCGTCGTGCCGTGGGTAGGGTCGCCGAGGGTGGCGATGTGCTGGATCAACTCGGCCGCGGCGAGCAGTGAGTTGATCCCCTTCTCCGGCTCCAGCCCGGCGTGCGCGGCGCGGCCGCGGACCGTGACGCGGAAGGTGCCCATGCCCTTGCGGGCGATCTTCAGCGCCCCGCCGTCGCCGGCCGGCTCGAAGACCAGGACGGTGCCGCAGGCCTGGGCACGCGCCTCGATCAGCGCCCGCGAGGTGACCGAGCCGATCTCCTCGTCGCTGGTGAACAGCATCTCGATCCCGGACGGGTCGTCGAGCGAGCCCACCGCATGAGCGGCGACGACGATCCCGGACTTCATGTCGAACACACCCGGGCCGGTCGCCTTGCCGTCGGCAACCATGAACGGCCGCTCGGCCAGCGTGCCGCGCGGGAACACCGTGTCGTGGTGCCCGACGATCAGGATCGACGCCTCGTCGGAGCCCCGCCAATGCACGTGCGGGCCGTTGTCCCCGTCGACGAACTGCGGTGACAGACCCGTGCGCAGCGTCAACACGTCGGCCACGGCCTGCGCGCTGTCGGCGATCGCCTCGCGGTCGCGTGACGGCGACTCGACGTTGACCAGCGCGGCGAGGTCGGCGAGCATCTCGTCCCGGTCGATCACCCGTCCATTCTGCCTGTCAAACTCGGGGACCATGAAGCCTTCACGCCTCGCCACGGTGACGGCCCTGGCTGCCGCCTCGATCGGCGGACTGGTCGTCGCCCCCGCCCGTGCCACGTCGACAACCGCGCCGGCCACCGCGACGGGTACGACCGCGCCCGACACCGCGACGCCCGGCGTCCGCGGGGGCAACCTCCAGGTCGAAGCGTGGGGCCTGGCGGCCAACCAGCCGGTGGAGTTGGTCGCGCCGGCGGGCAGCGCCACGGCCGGCACCACCGACGCCCAGGGCGCCGTCCTGTTCCGCGATGTCGCCGCGGGCGCCGGCTACCAGGTGCGCGCTGGCGGGCAGGTGGTCGGCGCGCCGGTCACCGTGCTGTCCGCGGACCACGTACCCGAGCCCTCCCTGTACACCGGCCAGCACCTTGCATCAGGCTTCGGCTACATCACCACGCGCGACGGCACCACGCTGAGCGCCAACATCGTGCTCCCTGGCCCGGTCGACAAGGGTCCGTACCCGACCGTGATCGAGTACAACGGCTACGAGCCGAGCAATCCGAAGAGCGCCGCGTTCGCCCAGATCTACAACGCCCAGGGCTACGCATACGTCGGTGTCAACATGCGCGGCACGGGCTGCAGCGGCGGCAGCTTCGGGCTGTTCGACCTGAACAACCGCCTCGACGGATATGACGTCGTCGAGGCCGTCGCCGCCCAGTCGTGGGTCACCGGAGTCGGACTCGTCGGCATCTCCTACGGCGGGATCAGCCAGTTGTACGTCGCCTCCACCCGCCCGCCGCATCTCAAGGCGATCACCCCGCTGTCCGTGCTGGACGATCCGTTCCGCTCGAACAGCTACCCCGGCGGGCTGCGCAACAAGGGCTTCGCCGACCAGTGGATGGGCGCCCGGTACGAACAGTCCGCCCCGTACGGCGAGGCCTGGACCAAGGATCGTGCCGACGCCGGCGACGCCGTGTGTGCGGCCAACCAGACGTTGCGCCTGCAGCACGAGGACCTCGTCGCGGTCAACACGACCGAGCCGTTCTTCCCCGGCTACGAAGGCCAGGCGGGCCGGATCGTCGCGGCCGACCTGGTCGGCCGGATCGACGTGCCGGTGTTCCTCGCCGGGGCGTGGCAGGACGAGCAGACCGGCGCCCACTTCGCCACGATGCTCGACAAGTTCACCAGCGCGCCGCACCTGTTCGTCGACCTGACCAACGGCGGGCACACCGACTCGCTCAGCCCGACCAGCCTGGGTCGCTACGCCGAGTTCCTCGCGCTCTACGTCGCCGACCGGGTGCCAGACCTGAAAGCGGTGCAGACCGTCGCCCCGATCCTGGCGACCACGCTGTACGGCGCGGGCGACGCGCCGACGTACACCAACCGCTTCGCCGGCAAGACGCTGGCCGAGGCGCGCGCCGCGTTCGAGGCCGAGCCGGCGGTGCGTGTGCTGCTGGAGTCGGGCGGGGCGCCCGGCTACACGCCGGGATCGGCGATGCCCAACGCCGTGCTCAGCTTCCCCGCCTGGCCGGTGCCGTCGGCGGTGACGACGACGTGGCTGCTCGGCGACCACGGGACGCTCGGCGGGGCGGCCGGTACCGGGAACGACTCCTATCGCGCCGACCCGACCGCGCTCCCGGCCACCGATTACCACGGCGACGGGAACGGCATCTGGCAGGCCAAGGTCGCCTGGGACTGGCAGCCGCTGCCGAGCGGCACCGGCGTCGGCTACATCACCGCGCCGTTCACCGCCGACACGGTGATCGCCGGCTCGGGGTCCGCCGATCTGTGGATCAACGCCGGCACCGAGACCGACACGGACCTGGAGGTCACCATCACCGAGGTCCGCCCGGACGGTGCCGAGATCTACGTCCAATCCGGCTGGCTGCGTGCCAGCCAGCGCAAG
>CAZMHG010000463.1:0-3025 GCA_964565975.1 uncultured Ilumatobacteraceae bacterium
CGTGTCAAGTACACGATCGCCACGACGAGCCCGTAGATCACGACCACGACGCGTAGCACGCCGGGCTTGATCACCGACACCAACCGGCCGCCGACGTGGCCGCCGATCAGGCTGGCCGGCGCCATCACGGCGACCAACGACCACTCGACCTTGCCGGAGAACGTCAGGAATGCCGCAGCACTGAGGTTCACGGCGACCGACAGCAGCTGCTTGAGCGCGTTGACCTTCGTCAGCGGTGCGTCGCTGAACAGGCCCAGCACGGCGATCAGCATGATGCCAAGGCCCGCTCCGAAGTACCCGCCGTACACCGACGACGCGGCGATCGCGGCGAGCTCGAAGATTCGTTGTTCCTGGCGTTGGCGACCGAACAGGATCGTGCGCAGCGGCACCTGTACGGCGAGCAGCACGCAGGCCGCGATGATCAGGTACGGCACGATCGAACGGAACATCGCTTCGCTCGACAGCACCAGCAGGATCGACCCGATCAGACCCGACACCGCGGACACGATCAACGAGGTCCGCACTCGGCCACCCATGTCGCGCAGGTCGGCCCGTTGCGCCCAGGTCCCGCCGATGTACCCCGGGCACAGCGACACGGTGTTCGTCGCGTTGGCCCGCACGGTCGGCACGCCGACGGCCGTCATCACCGGGAACGAGATCAGCGTGCCGCCACCGGCGATCGCGTTGACCCCGCCCGCGGCGACGGCTGCCCCGGCGCACGCCAGGTGCGCAGCGACGGAGAGCGACATCGCGCCCCAGTCTTGCGCCTGGGCGCGGCGTGCACCCCACCCGTGCCGGCGGTGACGGGTGACCGTTGGCATCAGGGACCTTGGTCCCGAGACAGTCTCCATCGGCGGGAGTACCGTGCCAGGCATGACGTTTTGGCCCACCAAGGAACACTGGAGCGTCGAGATTCCGCTCGACACGAAGCACTACCGCATGCCGCAGCTCGCGGAGACGGGCTTCGTCGCGCTCGCCGACGCCGACTTCGACGTGCCCGAACAGGAGTATCTCGCACTCGAGTACATGGACTGGAAGAGCGGTGGCGACACCAACTTCGCCCCCCTGGCATCGGCCGATGGCGAGTTGGACTGCCGTGGGTTCTGGGACAAGGGCAAGACCGACAAGGACGCACTCTGGACGTCGAACGCCGAGAAGGCCCCGACGCTGAAGAAGTACGTCGACTCGATCGGCGCCAACTTCGGCCGCGTCCGGATCATCAAGCTCGAGCCGCAGGATCACGATCAGGCCCTGAAGAGCTTCCACCGTGACGACAACAACCGCTTCAACCCCGAGAACGAGGGCTGGGTGGTGCGCACGTGGGTCGAGCTGACCGACAACCCGGACAGCTACATGTTGCTGATGGATCTCGACAAGGACCACCTGCCGATCGCGTCGACCGAGCGCCGCGTCCCGCTTCCCCGAGGCGCCCGCTTCGTCGTCGACACCCAGCGCCTGTGGCACGTCGTGGTGCACAACGGCACGACCCCGCGCTACGCCCTGATCACCAGTGTGGAGAGCTCGCCGCAGCTCAGCGAGTGGGTCGACTCGCAGGTCCCCGCGCACGTCTGACCCTCAGCCGCGAGATCGGCGGACTGTCCAACCCGAGGCGCTGCCCGCCGACGCGGCGCCCATCCCGAATCGTCCGTGACGCAATTGCTGCCCGCTGGTGAGCGCGCCCAGCGCTCGCCGGCGTGTCGCGCTGGTGCGTCGGTGTCGGCGTCAAGCCGCCGTGCCGCCGGGCACGATCCGAACAGCCCCGCTTGATGAGTCGTCGGGTGTGCCCCACTGGGTTTCGTCACGGACGATTCGCCCATGGCTCGTTGGTTGCTCGGGTGGGCCGGTTGATTTCGTCACGGACGGTTCGCCCATGGCTCGGTGGCCCGCCGTGTGGGCCCGCCGGTTTCGTCACGGACGGTTCGCCCATGGCTCGGTGGCCCGCCGTGTGGGCCCGCCGGTTTCGTCACGGACGATTCGCCCATGGCTCGAAACACGTCCTGCTCTACGGCGCGGAGAGGCTCCGGAAGCGGCGCAGGCGCAGGCTGTTGCTCACGACGAACACGCTGCTGAACGCCATCGCCGCGCTGGCGACGACCGGGGACAGGCGCCAGCTCATCGCCAACGGGATGGCCAGGACGTTGTACGCGAACGCCCAGAACAGGTTGCCCTTGATCACCCCGAGCGTTCGCCGGCTGAGGCGCACCGCATCGGCCGCGGCCAGTAGGTCGGGGCGGACGAGCGTCAGGTCGCTGGCGGCGATGGCGACGTCGGTGCCGCTTCCCATGGCGATGCCCAGGTCGGCGCCGGCGAGCGCGGCGGCGTCGTTCACGCCGTCACCGATCATCGCCACGATCCGGCCCTCGGCCTGGAGGGCGGCGACGCGCTGCAGCTTGTCCTGCGGCGAGACACCGGCGAAGACATCGTCCGGGTCGATGCCGACCTGGGCGGCGATCGTGCGCGCCACCGACGGGTTGTCGCCGGTCAGCAGGATCGGCCGCAGCCCGAGGGCGCGCAGCGCGGTGATACCGGCGGCACTGGTCGGCTTGACGGCGTCGGCCACCGCGATCAACCCGATCGTCACCCCCGCTCGGCGGACGGCGACGACGGTCTGGCCGAGACGCTCGCGCGCTGCGGCGGCATCCGCCAGCGGGCCGAAGTCGCCACGGCCGACGGTGATCATCTGGCCGCCGACCTCGGCCTGGGTCCCGGCCCCCGGCACGTTGCGGAAACCACTGGCGACCGGCACGTCGACGCCGCGCTCGGTTGCATGGCGCACGATCGCTCGGGCGATGGGATGTTCGCTCGACACTTCGACCGCGGCGGCCCAGCTCAGCACGTCGTCGCCGTCGCCACCGTCGTCACCCGCGCCTGTCTCTGTGGCCGCGACGACGTCGACCACGGTCATCTGACCCGTGGTCACCGTTCCGGTCTTGTCGAGCACCACGGTGTCGATCCGACGCGTGCTCTCCAGGATCTCCGGGCCCTTGATCAGGACTCCCATCGATGCCCCGCGGCCGGTCCCGAC
>CAZMHG010000464.1:0-3022 GCA_964565975.1 uncultured Ilumatobacteraceae bacterium
CACCGTCGAGCTCGTCGCGCTCGGCAACCCGCACTTCACCCTCACCGAGTGCGCAGCACTGGCGGCCCGCCTCCAGCGCGAGACCCGCCCCAAGTCACCCGACGTCGAACTGATCGTCACCTGCGGCCGCGACGTCCACGCGCGGGCCACCGCCGCCGGTCACGTCGCGGTCATCGAGGCGTTCGGCGGGCGGTTCGTCAACGACACCTGCTGGTGCCTCATCGAGGAACCGGTGATCCCGCGACACGTCACGACCATCGCCACCAACTCCGGCAAGTACGCCCACTACGGCCCGGCTGCCATCAGCCAACGATTCCGCTTTGCCAGCCTCGATCGGCTCGTCGACGCCGCGTGCACCGGCCGAGTCGACAGCAGTCCACCGCCGTGGTTGCGGTGATCCGTCCGGCGGCGTTCGCCGGGGGCGTTCGGGCTCAACGGGCCGGCCGGCGTGCTCGGCTACGTATGATCCGGCCGTGCGCATCGCCCGTGTCGACGTCTTCGACTTCCCGCTCTCCTACATCCACGGAACCTTCATCCTGTCGGGTGGCCGGGAGATCACGACGCTGTCGTCGACGATCGTCCGGGTGACCACGGACGACGGCGTCGAGGGCTTCGGCGAGGTGTGCCCGCTCGGCAACGCCTACCTGGCGTCCCACGCCGGCGGGGCCAGGGCCGCGCTCGAGCTGCTCGCGCCCGCCGTGATCGGGCTGGATGTCACCAACCTGGCCTCGGTGAACGACGCGATGGACGCCGCGCTGATGGGCCACGAGTACGCCAAGAGCCCGATCGACGTCGCCTGCTGGGATGCGACCGGAACGATCCTCGGAACGAGCGTGACCACGCTGCTCGGGGGCCTGCGCCAGGAGCGCTTCCCGCTCTACATGGCCGTCGCGCTCGGCTCACCCGAGCAGATGGCCGACTACGTCGTCGCCCGCCGTGCCGAAGGGATCCACCACTTCCAACTCAAGATCGGCGGCGACCCGGTCGTCGACAGCATGCGCGCTCGCCAGGTGGTCCAAGCCACCGGCGACGACGACATCGTCGTCGGCGACGCCAACCGCGGCTGGCGGCTCAACGCGGCGATCACCGCCGCTCGGTTGATGGAGGGACTGCCGCGGTTCTACCTGGAACAGCCGTGCCCGACGATGGAGGAGTGCATTGAGGTCCGCAAGCGCACGACGCTACCGATGGTCTACGACGAGGTCGTCCACGACGTACCGACCCTGTTGCAGGCCGTGCGCGAAGGCGGCGCCGGTGCCTTCAACCTGAAGGTCTCCAAGGTCGGTGGGCTCACCAAGGCCAAGCTGCTGCGCGACCTCGCCCAGGACCTCGGCGTCCAGCTCACCATCGAGGACACGTGGGGTGGTGACATCGTGTCGGCCTGCTCCGCCCACCTCGCGGCCAGCACGCGACCCGACCTGCTGCTCACCGTGTCGTTCATGAACGACTGGGTCAACGAGCACGTCGCCGGCTACCAGCCGCGCAGTGTCAACGGCCTCGGCTCGGCCCCCACCGGTCCCGGCCTTGGCATCACGATCGACGCCGCCACCCTCGGCAAGCCACTCATCACCGCCACGTGACCGCAGCGGCACGGCCGATCGCCGCGGCGAGCCTGTTCGAGTCCCGAGCCGGTCGGCCGCGGCGTGGCTGACCGGGCCGTACAGTCGGGCGTGATGAGCGGAGCGTCGGCGGTGTTCCAGTTGTCCACGGCGGTCGAGCGCACACCGGCGGGCAGCGACGAACGGCTCCACGCGCTCGTCGCGCTCGCCGGGCACCCGTGCGCACGGCACACCGTTGCGGTGACGGAGGTGTGGACCGAGATCAGCGAGATCCACCGCCGACGCGGCGAGTGGGACGATGCGATCGACGCGTGGGAACAGGCGATCCGGCTCGGCTACCGCAGCGCGCCGCACCCGCGAGCCGAGATCGCGGAGCTGAACATCCTCGCCGGCCGTCGAGACGCCGGGGACGCGATCTATCGGGAGCTTCGCGACCGCTACCCGGACGACGTGTGGCTGTACAACAATGCCGGCCTCACCTATCTCGACGTCGGCGATCACGCGACGGCGCTCGCGTGGATCGACGACGCGTTGGAACTCACGATGTCCGACGGCGACCAGGTCGGTCTGGTCGGCCAGTTGTCGGACATGCGTGACCGGGCACTGCGAGCACTCGGCCGCGACACCGTCGACGACTTCGCCCGCCGCGTCGAGGCGTTCGTCCCGTCACCACGTTCATCGACGTCGCGTCTCGATCAGACGAGGGGGGAAGCCGAACCATCGATGGATCCCTGCGGGCAGTGCGGTGCGACACCCGATCACGTGCGCTGGATACCGACCGGCACCGACTGGGTCGCGACGACGTCGCCGCAGGCTGGTCTCGGGTCTCCCGCGAGGTCAGCGAAGGTTCCGAGGAACTCGCCGTGCCCGTGCGGATCCGGCAAGAAGGCCAAGCACTGCTGCCACCGGTAGCACCCACGCTCGGCCCCCCAAGCTCGGGCGTCGTGACCTGCGGACTCGCCTGGTCGTCTCGTGCTAGGTCGCAGCCTCGCTGATGGCGGTGAGCAGCGGAAGGATCGCCGCCGGTGACGCGAGGTGGTGCTGACCGGCGACGACGGTCGGCACACCGTGGCGAGCGCCGGCGAGCGCGGTGGCGACGGCCTGAAGCTCACGAGGGCTTCGCTCGCCGACGAGGACGTGGACCGCGGTGGCGACGTCGGCGACGGTGTCGAGGGGCGGTGGCGTGGCGGTGAGCGCCATGTCGTAGCGCAGCGTCGGGGCGAGCTGCTTCATCGTCGACCACCCCGGCAGGACCGGGAGGAGATACGTGAACACCCTCGGCATGCCGATCCCGACGAGGAACCGGCGAATCGCGGCGGCGGTCCTCCCGCGTTCGAGGAGGCCGTCGACCTCGGTGGTCAACCCCCGGTAGCTGGCGACCTCAGCGTCGTCTGCGGCCCATGCCGCGTCGTACAACGCGACTGCGTCGACCCGTCCCGCGAATCTCGCCGCAGCATGCAACG
>CAZMHG010000465.1:0-3021 GCA_964565975.1 uncultured Ilumatobacteraceae bacterium
TCGCCCACCCGCCGATCGCGCCGTACCTGGTGCTCAACTCGGATCCGGACCACTGGCTGGTCCGCGGCATCGGCCCGTTTCAGGCGACCGACGAGCTGTACCTCAACGACTACCCGGATCGGGGCGCGCTGCACCCGCTGCTGCACACCGAGTTCCAGGGCACAGCGCGCGGCTTCGCCGAGCACGACTGGACCACCGCCGACCCGATGCACCTGGTGATGTACCTGCGCCCGATCGGCGAGGGTGGCGTGCTGTACAACACGCTCGGCCACTGCCGGGGGCACTACGACATGGTGCCGGTGAAGGACTACTACCCCACGGTGGATCGCTGCGCCTGGGACACGCCGGAGTTCTACGAGTTGCTACGTCGCTCGCTGCGTTGGGCACGCGGGCAGGAGGGTTGATGGAACTGACCAAGGACCAACTGCTGGCCATGCATCGCAGCATGGTGCGCATCCGCCTGTTCGAAGAGACGGCGGGCAAGGTGATGGAGACCGGCAAGATGCCCGGCTTCCTGCACCTGTACGTCGGCCAGGAGGCCGTCGCCGTGGGCGTGTGCGAGGCGCTGCGCATCGACGACTACATCACCTCGACCCACCGCGGTCACGGCCACCTGGTGGCCAAGGGCGGCGACCTGAAGCGGATGATGGCCGAGCTGATGGGCAAGGCGACGGGCTACTGCGGCGGCAAGGGCGGCTCGATGCACATCAACGACCTGTCGCTCGGCATGCTCGGCGCGAACGGCATCGTCGGCGCCGGTGCGCCGATCGCCGTCGGCGCCGGGTTCCGCAACAAGTACCTGGGGACCGACCAGATCAGCGTGGCGTTCTTCGGCGACGCATCCACCAACATCGGCGCGTTCCACGAGGCCGCCAACATGGCCTGCGCGCTGCATCTGCCCGTGCTGTTCGTCTGCGAGCACAACATGTACGGCGAGTACACCCCCACCTCGAAAGCGATGGTCATCAGCGACATCGTCGACCGCGCCGCCGGCTACGGCATGCCCGGTGTGATCGTCGACGGCATGGACGTCACCGCGGTGTACGAGGCAACGGTGGAAGCCGTGGCCCGCACCCGGCGCGGCGAGGGCCCGGCGCTGATCGAGGCCAAGACGTACCGCTACTACAACCACCACGGCATCCAAAACCTCGGGCTCAAGTACCGGCCGGACGACGAGGTGCTGGCGTGGAAGGAACGCGACCCGATCTTCTCGTTCGAGGACCGGCTGATCGCCGACGGCACGGCGACCCGCGCCGACCTCGACGCGATCTGGGCCGACGTCCGCGCGGCGATCGACGAGGCGCTGCAGTTTGCCGACGACAGTCCGTTCCCGGACGAGTCGGCGATGCTCGCCGGGGTGTACAGCGAGTCCGCCGCCGGGGGTGCGTCGTGAGCGAGAAGGTGATGACCTACGTGCAAGCGTTCATCGAGGCCGTCAAGCTGGAGATGGCCGCGGACCCCACGGTGTTCGTCGCCGGCGAGGACGTCGGCGCGCACGGTGGCGTGTTCCACACCTTCGACGGCGTCCAGAGCCAGTTCGGCGAGGAACGCGCCGTCGACACGCCGATCAGCGAGCAGGCGATCATCGGCCTGGGGATCGGCGCGGCGGTCACCGGTCTGCGGCCGATCGTCGACTTGATGTTCATGGACTTCGTGCTCGTCGCCGCCGACCAGATCGCCAACCAGGCCGCCAAGCTGAAGTACATGTTCGGCGGCGACGCCAAGCTGCCATTGACGATCACCACGGTCGGCGGGGCCGGGCTGAGCGCCGCGGCGCAGCACAGCCAGAGCCTGGAGGCGTTGTTCTGCCACATCCCCGGCATCAAGGTCGTCTACCCGTCGAACCCACACGACGTGAAGGGTCTCGCCGCGGCGAGCATCCGCGAGGACAACCCGGTGCTGTTCGTCCTGCACAAGCGGATGCTCGGCGTGCGCGGCCCGGTCCCCGAGGGGCGCTACGAGATCCCGCTCGGCCGCGCCAACGTCTCCCGCGCGGGTACCGACGTCACCGTCGTCGCCTGGGGCAAGATGGCCGCCGACTCGCTGGTCGCCGCCGAGACGCTGGCCGGCGAAGGGATCAGCTGCGAGGTCATCGACCTGCGCACGCTGTCGCCGCTCGACATCACCACCGTCGTCGACTCGGTCCGCCGGACGAACCGCGCCGTGATCGTGCACGAGGCCGTGCGCTTCGGCGGTTTCGGTGCCGAGGTCGCCGCGCAGATCCAGGAGGAGGCCTTCGACTACCTCGACGCGCCGGTCGCCCGGGTCGCCGCACCGTTCAGCCCGGTCCCGTTCACACCGGCGCTGGAGTCCAAGTACGTACCCGATCAGGCCCGGATCACGGCGGCGATCCGCGAGACGCTGGCCCGCCCGCTGCTCGGCGCCTGAGGTCCACCCCGTGCCCACCGCTGTCGGGGTGATCGTCAACCCGTGGGCCGGCAAGGACGTCCGCCGGCTGCACGCACCGACGGGCCACACACCGGACACGGCGAAGGTCGGCATCGTCCGCCGCGTCGTCATCGGCGCGCTCGACGCCGGTGCGCGGCACGTGTACGTGGCACGCGACGTCGGGCGGATCGGCGAACGGGCGGTGCGCGGCATCGACCGGGCCGAACTGGTCGACGGGCCGAGCACCGGCTCGGCGCTGGACACCCGACGCGGGGCGCGCCAGCTGGCCGAGCTGGCGTGCGCCCCGATCGTGGTCCTCGGCGGCGACGGCACCTGCCGCGATGTGGCCATCGGTGCCCCCGGCGCGGCGATGATCGCCGTCTCCACCGGCACCAACAACGTCTTCCCGCGCTTCGTCGATGGCACGTCGGCGGGCACGGCCGCCGGCCTGGTGGCCTCCGGGGCGGTGCCGCTGGAGAAGGTCGCGGTTGTCGCCAAGCTGCTGCAGGTGGGTGTACGCGGCGCGGCGGGCGAGCGACACGACGACGTCGCCCTGGTCGACGTCGCCCTGGTCGACGACGTGCGTACCGGGGCGCGGGCGGTGGTCCGCCCGGCAGCGATCCGCGCGGTGGT
>CAZMHG010000466.1:0-3013 GCA_964565975.1 uncultured Ilumatobacteraceae bacterium
CCGGCGGACCACGCCCAGGTCATCTCCTGGCCGCTCGGCGTACCGCTGGCCGACTGGACCCTCGCCGGGATGCACGGGGTGCTCGGCATCCATCGCCACGAGGTGCGGCTGCTCGAAACGGCGACCAGGTCGTACGTCATCAAGGAGCTGCCCGACGACCCGGCGCGGCGAGACTGGCAGGTCACCCGGCTGCTGGGCGAGGCGGGTGTGCCCACGGTGGACACGGTGGCGCTGATCACCGACCGTCCGTCAGGCGAGGGCCTGCTGGTCACCCGCTATCTCGACTTCTCGCTGCCCTACCGTGCCCTGCTGTCGGGCCGCGGCCTGCAGGTGCCGTTCCTCGGCGAGCGCCTGATCGACGCCCTCGTCGGGCTGATCGCCCGGCTCCACCTGGCCGGCGTCTACTGGGGAGACTGCTCGCTGTCGAACACGTTGTTCCTGCGCGACGCGACGGCACTGGCGGCATACGCGATCGACATGGAGACCGCCGAGTCGTACCCGCAGCTGAGCGACGGACAGCGGCGGATGGACATCGAGATCACCACCCAGAACGTCGCCGGTGACCTGTTCGACCTGCAGGCCGCGCGCCGGCTGCCGAGCGACGTCGACCCGTTCGAGGTCGCCCTGTCGATCGAGTCGCGCTACACGCGCCTGTGGGAGGAGCTCACCGCGCCTGCCGAGTTCGCCTCGAACGAGAGCTACAAGATCGACCAACGGATCGAACGGCTGCACGAGCTGGGCTTCGACGTCGCCGAGCTCGAGGTGGTCACCGTCGACGGCGGGAACCGGTTGCGGATGATCCCGAAGGTGGTCGAGGCCGGTTACCACGCCCGACGCCTGGAGACCCTGACCGGACTGGAGGCCGAGGAGAACCAGGCCCGGCGGATCCTGTCCGACTTCCGCCAGTTCCACGCCGGGTCGCCAGAGACCGCCAAGCTTCCCAAGACCCTCGCCGCGGCCCGCTGGTACGAGCAGCAGTACCTGCCGACCATCGGCGCGGTCGACCCAGCACTGGCCGCCCACCTGGAGCCGGCCGAGCTGTATCACCAGGTGCTGGAGCACCGCTGGTACCTCAGCGAGCGTGCCGGCCACGACGTCGGGCTGACCGACGCGGCGCAGGCCTACGCACGCGAGGTCCTCGAGCCGGCGGTGAACAACCCTCCGACCGCCGAGATGGCAGTAATCGTCGTAGACCCGGACGCGACCGGCGAGATGCCCGTGATCGTCGCCGACCCGGACGCGACGGGCGAGATGCCGTCGATTGCCGTCGACCCGGATACGGGCCCCGGCGCAGGCGCAGATGCAGGCGCGGCGGGCTAGGCGATGAACACGGGGTTGACCGGCGATCCGGTCGCCCCCGTCACCTTCAGCGGGCACACCGCGAGCAGGCCTTCGTAGGCCTGGTCGGCGGCCGGCGCGGCCAGGTCGAGGAACTCGATCAGGTAGATCCCGCACTCGACCAGCAGCGTGCGGTGCACGGCGAGGAAGTCGTTGCCGTCGAACGGGATGCACTCCACGGCGGCGTTGTCCGAGGCGACGGCGACCACGTCCTTCGAGGCCAACCACTGGGCAGCCTCGACGTTGATCCCCGCCTGCTCGAAGCCGGTCTGTTGGCCCCTGGCGGTCGCGTCCCACCAGTACTGCAGGTACCCGGTGCGGATCATGACCACGTCGCCGGCGCGCACCTCGACGCCCTGCGCCGCGGCCGCGCCCTGCAGGTCGGCCGCGCCGATCTGGCGCCCGAGGGTGACCCATTGCGCCGCATCGCCGTCGGCCGCACCCTCGGTCTCGGCGAAGTAGCGGACCATGTCCAGCAGCACGCCGCGCGCGGCGAAGCTGCCGACCTGCTCGATGCCCAGACGCTGGGCACCGCCGAGCGCCTTCATCTCCTTGAAGTCCACGCCGTTGTAGTGGCGATGACCGCCGTACACGTGGATCAGCGCGTCCATGTGCGACGTGGTGTGCGAGGCCATCACCAGCACGTCCTCGTGCGCGCCGGTGCCCTCCTGGCAGCCGAACATCGCGAACATCCCGTCGTCGGTCCCGTCCTGCAGCGTCAGCCGCATCGGCTTGCCGCGGTAGTCGAGCAGCGGCACCCCGTGGCCCTGGATGGCGATGCCCAGGCTGTACGCCTTGCCGGTACGGACGCTGGAGGCGGCGGCGCGCACGACGTCGTCGGTCAGCAGGTTGAGGGCGCCGCGCTGGTCGTCGTCACCCCACCGGCCCCAATTGCCGGGCCTGTCCGGCGCCTCCGTTCCGGCGTGCTCGTTCGCCACGATCCCTCCCCATCCGGGCGGCACCTGCGGCACGCTCCGGCCGGGCGATGGTAGGTCAGTCGGCGTCGGCGGGGTGCAGGTGGACGAGCGGCGGGCGTTCGGCGAGGTTCAGCTTGACGCTCGACCCGTCGCTGCGCCGCAACAGCCGCGGGCCCTCGGGCAGCACGCTGCCGGCAGGCACGCGGTCGAGCATCGTCGCCAGCACCTCTGCCGCTTGCACCGACAGTGTCTGCAGCGAACGGTGGCGATGCTCCCGGACGCCCAGTTCGACCTGGGTGATGGTGTCGGCACCCCAACGGCGGGCGACGTCGATCAGCAGGGCGATCTCCACGCCCCACCCCTCGCTGAACGACAGCTGCTCGGCGGTCTCGCGGCGCATCGCGTACTCGCCGGCCAACGGTTGGTCCAGGCCGACGAGGTCGGGGAAGTACAGCGACATCAGCGGGCGCGCCACCAGCTCGGTAGTCCGCCCGCCGCCGCCCATCTGCTGCGGGCGGTGGAACATGCCCTTGACCAGCCGGGCGTCCGGATCCTCCAGCAGCGGCACGGCCAGCTTGGCGATCCACAGCGGGGTGAAGCTGGTCAGATCGCCGTCCATCCAGATCACCACGTCGCCGTGCGACGCCGCCAGGCTGGCCCACAGCGCGTTGCCCTTGCCATGGCCCGGGCCGTACCGGGCGTGCACCGCGTCGATCGGCACCACCGTCGCTCCCGCGTGCCGGGCGACCGAGGCCGTG
>CAZMHG010000467.1:0-3006 GCA_964565975.1 uncultured Ilumatobacteraceae bacterium
CGCGCCGGCCGGCGCTGGGTTTCTGGAAGTCCTCACGCCGCGCGTCCCTGCCGCGCGCGAGCGGGTCGCTCATCGCCTGCTCACGGGCCAGCGAGGAGGCGGTCGGCGGCTGCTTCGCCTGAACGCACGCACATCGGGATGCCGATCCCGTGATACGACGCGCCCGCCAGGGCCAGCCCGGCGGGCAGGCGGGCCTCCACGCCGGCGATCGTCGCGGCGTGGTGCGGCCGGTACTGCGGGAAGGCCCGCGGCCAGCGCGTGATCCGCGTCGCCGTCGGCGCCAGGTCGTAGCCGAGGTGCGCGCTGGTCTCCTCGACCGCCGCGGTGAGCAGGGCCTCGTCGGTGAGATGCAGCACGGGCAGCCCGTCACGCCCGAGCGAGATGCGCAGGATGACCTGTTCGCCGTCGTCCCAGTGCGCCCACTTCTGCGAGCCGAACGACACCGCGGTGACGAGCCGCTGCTTCGGCTTGGGGACCAGGTATCCGCTACGGCCGTGGCACCGCTGCGGCCACGTCGCCGCCGGCACGGCCAACGTGATGATGGCCACGTCGGCAGCGGGCAACGGCGCGAGGCCCAGCGCCGCCTCGCCGGCGACACGGCCGAGGAGCGACGCGGCGGCCGGTGCCGGGCAGGCGAGCACGACCGCGTCGAACGGCGTACCGTGGACGCGCCAGCCGGCACCGTCGGCGGCGAGCTCGGCGACCTGCCGGTGCTCGATCGCCCCGCCGGCGCTGGCGATCGCTGCGCCGACGGCCGCGGCCAAACCGCCGAGCCCCGAGCGCGGGCTGTAGAACACCGGACCCGGCGGCGGCGCCGGGCGCCTGCGGCTGCCCAAGATCACGCTGCGCGGCCCGCCGGCCAGCTCGGCCAGTTGCGCGACGGCGGCCAGGCTGAAGCGGTCGGTGTCGGCTGCGTAGATGCTGCCCACGAGCGGGTCGACCAGGCGTTCGTGGACCTGCGCGCCGAACCGCTGGCGCACCCAGCGGCCGAGCGAGTCGTGGTCGGTCGGGGTCCGCCTGCGCAGCACCTCGGTGGCGGCGCGCAGCTTGCCGGCCGGGCTGATCAGCCCGCTGCGCGAGATGCCCACCGGTGACACCGGCAGGCCGAGCAGCAGGCCCTCGGGGATCGCCTGCATCCCGTCCCACCAGATCCACGCCGACGCGGCGCGTGGCGAGACCAGCTCGTCGTCCAGCCCGACACCGCGGGCCAACGCGGTTGCCCACGGCAAGCGGGCGAGGAACGCGTCCGGGCCCTCGTCGACGGCGGCGAGCCCGGCGAACGGCGTGGTCCGGCACTTGCCGCCCAGTGCTGCATCGGCCTCGAACAGCGTCACCTGGCCCCCGTTCGCCGTGGCGCGGTGGGCTGCGGCGAGCCCGGCGATGCCCCCGCCGATCACCGCCAGCCGGCGGGGGTTCACGGCTGGTCCAGTGCCGCGGCGACCAGCCCGGCGAGGCCGTCCATCACCGCGCCGTCGTCGTTGACGCAGGGCACGCGGTCGAAGCCGATGCCGGCTGTGGCGGCTCGCGCGCTGGCCTCGATGTCCAGGTCGTAGAGCACCTCCAGGTGGTCCGCGACGAACCCGGCGGCGGCGACGAGCACGGCCGGCACCCCCTCGGCGGCCAGCGCATCGATCGTCTCCAGCAGCCCCGGCTCGAGCCACGGCTCGGCCGTGCGGCCGGCCGACTGCCACGCGATCTGCCAACGATCGTCGCCGAGACCCAATCGCCCGGCCACCGCCCGCGCCGTTGCGGTGAGCTGATCGACGCAGGGATCGCCGCTGTCGAGGACCCGCCGCGGCAGCGAGTGCGCGGTGACGACGAGACGCGTCCCTGCCGGCATGGACGCCAGGCGCTGGTCGACGGCCGCGGCGACGAAGTCGACGTAGGCCGGCAGGGTGGCCCACGATCGCACCTCGCGCACCGGGACGCGGGCCGCCGCGGTCATCCGGGCGATGTACGCGCCCACCGACACCGACGAGTCGTGTGGCGCGAGCACCAGCCCGACCAGCTCGGTCGCCCCGGCGGCCTCGGCGGCGCGCACGGCGTCCTCGATGCTCGGTGCGCAGTGCTTGAAGCCGAGGTGGACGGTGGCCTCGACACCGCGCCCGACCAGCCCACGCTGCAACGCGTCGCGCTGCGCGGCGGTACGTGCCAGCAGCGGCGACAGCCCACCGATCGCCGCGTATCGACGCACCAGGTCGGCCAGCTGCTCGGGCGTGGGCGGCCGGCCACGCCGGATGTCGGTGTAGTACGCCTCGATCTCGTCGGCAGATGCCGGCGTGCCGTAGGCCATCAGGACCACCGCGGCGCGGCTGCTCATCGGCGGGTCGCCTCGTGAACCCGGGCGACGACCTCGGCCAGGACACCCGGGTCGGTGTGTGGCTGGACCCCGTGCCCGAGGTTGAACACGTGCGCCGGGTGCCCGCCGTTGTCCGCCAACACCGCGGCCGTGCCACGCAGGGCGACGTCGGCCCCGGCGAGCACCAGCGCCGGGTCCAGGTTGCCCTGCACCGCCAGCTCGGCGCCCATCCGCCGGCGGGCCTGGGCGATCGGCGTGCGCCAGTCCAGGCCGAGGACCCGCGGCCCCGCAGCGAGCATCGACTCCAGGAGGTGGTCGCAGCCGATCCCGAAGTGCACGCCGGGCGCCGCAGGGAACTGCTCGGCGAGGGTGGCGAACACCTGGCGAGAGTGGGGGAGCACGAACTCGTCGTACTCGGCGCGACTCAGCGTGCCGGCCCACGAGTCGAACAACTGGAACGCCCGCGCGCCCCGGCCCAGCTGCGCCCCGATGAACGTCGCCGCCGACGCCGCTAGGCGCTGCATCACCTGGTGCCACAGCTCGGGCTGGCGGTGCATCATCGCCTTGGTGTGCTCGTAGGTTCGGCTCGGCCGGCCCTCGATCAGGTAGCTGGCCACCGTGAACGGCGCGCCGGCGAAGGCCAGCACCGGCACCTCGGCGGGCAGCTCGGCGACGAGCAGGTCGACCGTGTCGAGCACGTAGGGGAT
>CAZMHG010000468.1:0-3003 GCA_964565975.1 uncultured Ilumatobacteraceae bacterium
GGATCTCGCGCTACAGCCTGCGGTTGAAGGTCCAGCGCCTGCCGATCGAGCGGGTCTCCCAGGCGTCCACCAACCAGCGCGCCGGTCGCTGCGGCCGCCTCGGTCCGGGCATCTGCATCCGCCTGTACGACGCGGACGACTGGGCGTCGCGGCCGGCGCACACCGAGCCCGAGATCCTGCGCACCAACCTGGCCTCGGTCATCCTGCAGATGGCCGGGGCACGCCTCGGCGACGTCGCCGACTTTCCGTTCATCGAGCCGCCCGACCGGCGGGCGATCCGCGACGGATACGCCGTGTTGGACGAGTTGGGCGCGCTGGCGCCCGGCGAGCTCGGGCAGCTGCGCCGGTTGACGCGGATCGGCCGTGACCTCGCCCGGCTCCCCGTCGACCCGCGGCTGGGGCGGATGGTGATCGAGGCCGCCCGCCACGGCTGCGTGCGCGAGGTGCTGGTGATCGCCGCGGCGATGTCGATCCCCGATCCGCGCGAACGGCCGGCCGAGCACCGCCAGGCGGCGGATGCGCTGCACCGGCGGTTCGCCACCGACGGCAGCGACGTGATGGCCCTCGTCCGCCTGTGGGATCACCTGCGTGCCGAGCAGCAGCAACGGTCGTCCAACCAGTTCCGCAAGCTGTGCCGGACCGAGTACCTCAACTACCTGCGGGTCCGCGAGTGGCAGGACCTGTTCAGCCAGTTGCGCCAGGCGGCCGGCGAGGTGGGGATCCGCCAGACCTCCGACGCCACGCACCCCGACCTGGTCCATCGCAGCGTGCTCGCCGGGCTGCTCTCGCACCTCGGCCAGCGTGATGCCGAGACCCGCGAGTACCGCGGCGCGTTCGGCTCGCGGTTCGTCGTCGCGCCCGGCTCGGCCCTCGGCACGCAGCAGCCGCGCTGGCTGATGGCCGGGCAACTGGTCGAGACGGATCGCCTGCGGGCGCGGCTGTGCGCGCCGGTCCGCCCGGAGTGGGCCGAGGCGCTGGCCGGTCCGTTGGCCAAGCGGTCGTACGGCGAGCCACGCTGGGAGCCGGGCCGCGGCGCGGCGGTGGCCACCGAGCGGGTCTCGCTGTTCGGGCTGCCGATCGTCGCCGGGCGCGCGGTCGGGCTGGACCGCCTCGACCCCGGCCTGGCACAGCAGATGTTCATCCGCCACGCGCTGGTCCAGGGCGAGGCCGACGAAGCCTGGCTGGCCCGCCAGCGCTTCCGGGCGGCGAACCTGCGCTTCCTCGGCGAGATCGAGGCACGCGCCGAACGAACCCGCCAGGTCGCCGTGTTCGACGACGGCTCGGTCGAGGCGTTCTACGCCGCGCGCCTCCCGGCCGACGTCACCAGCGTGCGGCACTTCGACCGGTGGTGGAAGCGCGCCCGGGCCGAGCAACCCGACCTGCTGACGATGACCGCCGCCGACCTGCAGGCCGGTGGTGCCGGGCTGGACGACGAGTTCCCCACCCGATGGCGCCAGGGCGACCTGGAGTTCCAGGTGACCTATCGCTTCGAACCCGGCGCACCGGACGACGGCGCGACGGTGCACATCCCGATCGACGTGCTCAACCGGGTCGACGAGGCACCGTTCAGCTGGTCGGTGCCCGGCGTGCGCCCGGCGCTGGTCGATCACCTCGTGCGCGCCCTGCCCAAAGACGCCCGACGCGAGCTGCAGCCCATGGCCGAGGCCGTCGAGGCCGTCGTCGCCGACCTGCGCCGGCAGACCCCGCACGGGCCGCTGGCCGAGGCCGTGGCCACCGCGTTGCGCAGCCAGCGTGGCGTGCGCGTCGAACCGCACGAGGTCGACGCGTCCGGCGCGCCGGCCCACCTGCGCCTCGGCTTCGCCGTCGACGACGAGCGCGGCCGGACGCTGGCGAGCGGGAAGGACCTCGGCATGCTGCGCCGCACCGTCGGCGTCGTCGCCCGCCAGGCGCTGGCCGACGCGGCGCCGATCCGCGAACGCGCCGGACTCACGGCATGGCCCGACGAGCCGCTGCCCGACTGCGTCGAGACACCGCGCGCCGGGCGCGTCGTGCGCTCCTATCCGGCGCTGGTGGACGACGGCGACAGCGTGTCGGTGCGGGTCCTGTCGACACCCGACCTGCAGCGGCGGGTGATGCACGGCGGCGTCCGGCGCCTGCTGCTGATCGCCGCGGGCGTCTCGGCCACGGCGATCGAACGGCAGCTGACCAACCGCCAGCGCCTCGACCTGGTCGGTGGGGGCGCCGACCTGTCGGCGCTGGTCGCCGACTGCGCCACCGCGGTAGCCGACGACGCGCTGGACGAGTGGGTCACCGTGCACGGCATGCCGACCGACGCCGACACGTTTCGCCGGATGGTCGCCGCGGTGAAGCCGCGCCTGGCGGCCGACACGCTGGCCACGGTGCGCCAGGTCGCCACGCTGCTGACCCACCGCAGCGCGATCGAGCGACGCCTGGACCAGCTGTCGGCACCCGCCGCGGCACCGGTCGTCGACGACGTGCGTGCCCAGCTCACCCGGCTGCTGCGTCCCGGATTCGTCGCCGCAGGAGGCCGGTCGCGCCTGGCCGACGTCGAGCGGTACCTGCGCGCCGCCGAGCACCGGCTGGCCCGGCTCGGCGAAGGGCTGGCCCGGGACCTCGCCGCGACGCGCCAGATCCGGGAACTCGAACAGCGCTACGTCCGGCTGCTCGACCCGTACGCTCGCCGCGCCGTGCCGCCGCGCCTGGTCCAGCTCGGCTGGCAGCTGGAGGAGCTGCGCGTCGCCACCTTCGCGCCGCCGGTCGGCGCGGCCAAGGGAACGAGCGTGACGCGCATCGCCCGGGCGATGGCCGACGCCGAGGCCGACGCCCGCCGCGACGCGGCGCGCTGAGCTCGGCGCCGCCGCGGCACGCCGGTGCCGAAATCGCGCCGTGTCGGCCCGGCGCGTACCCTGAGGGCATGGCCGAGTTCGAGTTCACCGAGCTGTTCCCCGTCACCCCCGACACGACCGCCTACCGCCTCGTCACGACCGAGGGGGTGAGCACGGTCGACACGCCGCTGGGCAC